>NZ_JBFODS010000014.1:0-53145 GCF_040908445.1 Aeromonas sp. R10-2
GGTAGTGTGGCATTCGCCATGCGAGAGTAGGACACTGCCAGGCACCCAATTTAAGAACCCCGCTCATCGAGCGGGGTTTTTTATTGCCTGCAATTTATTAAATCGTCTGATAATTGTCCCGTTTTATTCCTCTCCCTTTGAATGCCTAGTTTTCCCCGTCGGTTTTACTCATAAAAAACGGTCACAACAGCGTAAAATGGTGCTTTATTTCGTCGGAGATAGCCCATGTTTTGTCCAAAATGCGGCGGTCAAACCCTGCAGAGCGTCAGCCCTAAAGAGCTTCGCTGTGGCTGCGGTTTTCATTTTTTCCAGAATGTGGCGACGGCTGTGATGGTAGCGCTTTGCTGGCAGGATGAGGTGCTGGTTGCGGTGCGTGCCGGCAATCCGGGCAAGGGGTTGCTGGATCTGCCAGGAGGATTTGTTGATCCCGGCGAGTCGCTGGAGGGGGCGCTGGTGCGCGAGTTGCAGGAGGAGTTGGAGCTCGATGTTGGCGCTCAACCTTTTACCTATCTTGGTTCATTCCCCAATATTTACCCCTACGATGGCATCACTTATCACACCTGTGACACCTTTTTCGCCATCAGGTTGAGTGAAAAACCGGTCATCCAGCCAGCTGACGATGTGGCCGCCTGCCAGTGGCAGAAGATCAGCGATATCCCCATGTCCCGCTTTGCTTTCGAATCGACGCGCAGCGCGATGGCGCGGCTGCAGCAATCCCCTTTGCAAGCCTGATCCCTGCTGATGACGATGGGGATTGGCTGCGACCATCCCTGTCTCATCCTTGTCCGCTTTTGTCCCGTAGACGCCATTCGTCAGACGGTGAGTGGTATAGTCTGCAGTGGATCCGGATTCAAGGAGCATATCGTGAAGAAGATAGTTCTCATCTTGCTCGGCATCGCCGTGGCGGCCTTGCTGGCCATCGTGACGTTGATAAGCCTTATCGACCCCAATCAATTCAAGCCCCAACTGGCTGAACAGGTGCGCAAGAGCACGGGCCGGGAGCTGGTGATGGCGGGGGAGATTGACTGGCGTTTCTGGCCGAGTCTCGGGCTCTCGCTGGAGAAGGTGGCTCTGCGCAATCCGGCCGGTTTTACCGAGCCGGATCTGGTTCGTTTCGAACAGGGGGAGGCCTCGGTGGCTCTGTTGCCGCTGCTCTCCCATCGTCTGGAGATTGGAAAGGTGACGCTAAGTGGCGCCCATCTCTTTATCCAGACCAAGGCGGATGGCAGCTCCAATCTGAGCGGACTGATCAAAGATGCCACTGCTGATGCAAGCGAATCGGTCGTCCCCGCAACCCCTGCCCCAACCGCTGATAGCAAGCCCTGGCAGATCAGCTTGCAGGGTGTCGCGCTCTCCCATGCCAGCGCGCTGGTACAGGATGATCGCAGCGGCACCTCGCTGCGACTGGATCGCCTCGATCTCGATATGGGGCAGCTGGCCACCGGTCAGTGGGTACCCGTGACGCTGGCCGCCAAGGGGAGTGCCGACAAGCTCGCTTTCAACGTTAAAGGGCAGACCCAGATCAAGCTGGCGCAGGAGGTGATGGCGAGTGAACTGAAAGACTTGAGCCTCAGTGGCAGCCTGAGTGACCCGTCCCTGCGACTCGACAGTTTCTCCATCAAGGGAGACCGATTGGCCCTGGGTGAGTGGAGCAACCTCACGTTGGCGCTGAAAGGGGCCAAGGTAGAGGGGCAGCAAGCTTCACTGGCTGGCTCGCTGGAAGGAACACTCAAGGGACGGCTCGATAAAGAGATGAAGCTGGCCGAGCTCTCCGATGTGCTGCTGACGGCAGCGCTGGAAGGTGATGCGCTGCCACGCCCGCAGATGAAGCTGAAACTGGCCGGGTTTGCCCGTGCCGAGCTCGACAAGCAGTTGATTACCCTGAGCAAGCTGGTGATGAGTGCCGATGAGGCGCTGCTGAGTGGTGATGGAACCGTGCAGCTTGGTGCCGTTCCGGCAATCACCTTCGATCTCAAGGGGGAGAAGCTGGATCTCGACAAATGGCTCGCCAAATCGGTACCGACCACACCAGCGCAGGCGAAAGAGGACAAACCGGCAGCCGGTGCTTCCAATGCCGCTGCAAGTGACAATAAAGCGGTAACCGGCAAGAGCCAAGCCCTCTCCGCGGTTGAACCGGATCTGGGCGCGCTCAAGGGACTGGATCTGGATGGTCGGTTGCAACTCGGCAGCCTGCGTCTGAAAGGGCTGGATCTCGGTGCTGTCGATCTGCAGGTGGTTTTGGCCAAGGGACTGCTGACGCTCAAACAGTTCAGCGCGACCGTGGCGGGCGGTCAGGTACGCGCGAAAGGGGTTCTCGACGCACGCCAGCAACCCGCCACCTACAAGGTGCACAAGCAGGTGGCCGGAGTGAACATTCGTCCCTTGCTGCAGACTCTGGCCCAGAGCGATCTGCTGGAGGGTAAGGGCGAGCTCGATGTGCAGGTGCAGGGGCGTGGTCTCTCTCCTCTGACACTGCGCAACGGAATGCAGGGCAAGGTGACCTTGAAGCTGAGCGACGGCGCCCTGCATGGCATCAACCTAGCGGAGATGATCCGCGAGGCGCGGGCCACCCTCACCGGCAAGGGGGCCGAGCAGGTGAAAGAGGCACGGAAGACCGACTTCAGCGCTCTGACCGCCAGCTTCCAGATTGCCGACGGCATCGCCCGCAGCAACGACATCCAGCTCTTTGCCCCGGCCTTGCGGGTCAAGGGCGAGGGGCAGACGGCGCTGGTGCCGGAGAGCCTCGACTTCCTGTTCCTCACCTCCATCGTCGAGAGCAGCAAGGGGCAGGGAGGCAAGGATGTGGATGAGCTCAAAGAGATCACCATTCCGGTGCGGATCGGCGGCCACTGGCAAGCCCCCAGCTATCAGCTCGACGTGAAGGCACTGCTCAGCAACAACAAATTGCTGGAGGAGAAGGCGCGCAAGGAGGCCGAACGCGGCCTCAAGAAGCTGCTGGGGGACAAGGCCGACAACGATGCCGTCAAAGGGGTGGCCGACCAGCTGCTCAAAGGACTGTTCAAATAGGTGACGGTTCATATGGGCTGGCGGGAGCCGCGCCAATGCCGTTAGCGGTTGACCGGATGTCAGCGCCATTGAAAAATGGCGCTGACATTTTTTATGGCGCAGTGACCTGCTGTGTCTTCATCCGGAGTCATCTCGAGTTGAACCCATGCGCCTGATCCTGCTGCTCTGCTCCTTGATCTGCTACGGCATGGCGTATCCCGTGCTGGCCGGGCCGCTGGCGGATCGTCTGGCGGGCGAGCTGGCCAGGCAGGTTCCTGAACATACGCTGCCCCTTGACGAGGTGCAGCGGCTCGACCGGCGCCTGCTTGCGCCCGACTCTCTTCATCCTGCCTGGCAGCGTTACCCGCTGCGTCAGTTGCAGGCCATCTATCGCTATCAGCAGGAGTGCGGGACAGAGAATGACTTGCCCGCCGAGTGGCTGCCACTGCTGCGGGCGCTTTGCGGCCAAAGGGCTACGCCCTCTATCCGCTGGTTTGCCGCTCACCCCGTCTATCCGTTGGGTGGCTCCAGCGCTGCCCGCTGGCTGGCAGGTCATCCGGCGGCCGGGCTCGACGCTCTGCTCCATGTGCGGGAGCGGCGAGATCAGTTGGGGCAGCTCGGTGAGCTCGGCGATGACAACCTCGACGCCCTGCTGCGGGGGGATCGCTGGTTGCTGCAATCGGGTCAGCTCTGGCTGCTTGCCGATGGGCAGTGGCGTCGTTATGGCGCGGGGCAGTGGCAGCCGCTGGCCGAGCGGCTCGGCGTGACGTTGGATAGCCGCACAGCTGGTACTTGTGAAGAGCGAGTCGGAGCGATCTGCTTCAATACTCGCCCCACGCTTGGTTGGCAGTGGCTGGCGCTGGCCAGCTCCCTTGGTTTCATCATGCTGCTGGGGTGGGCCAGCTGGCAGCGTTGGCGACTGCTGCGGGAGCGGCGCGTCGCGTTGCAGATGCTGACCCACGAGCTGCGCACTCCCATCATGGCGCTCTCCGGCATCAGCGAGGAGCTGCGCCACGATTTCGACCGGCTGCCCCCTTCCGCTCAGCAGAGCGTGGGGCAACTGCTGGGCAGTGTCGCCCGCCTGCATCAGCTGGCGCAGGCCAGTCGCCACTATCTGGCGGCAGAGACTCTGGAAGATGAGCGGGTGGCGGTCAGTCTCACCGAGTGGCTCACCCTGGCTTGCGAGCGGCATGACGCCACCTTCTGCCTTGAGCGGGAGATGACTCTGGCGCTCCCCTTCTACTGGCTCGATCTCGCCCTCGACAACCTGCTGCGCAACGCCAGCCAGCATGGCCGCGCACCGGTTCGCGTCTATGCCAGCTGGCAGGCGGGGCGCTTGATCCTCGTGGTCAGCGATGGCGGAGAGCTGCCAAATTACCGGCTC
This sequence comes from Aeromonas sp. R10-2, assembly GCF_040908445.1. Classification (NCBI taxonomy): domain Bacteria; kingdom Pseudomonadati; phylum Pseudomonadota; class Gammaproteobacteria; order Aeromonadales; family Aeromonadaceae; genus Aeromonas; species Aeromonas sp. R10-2. The sequence goes on from NZ_JBFODS010000014.1 coordinate 4,391, forward strand.
GCCACCCTGCTGCGCCGCGGTGCCCGTGCCGATGGTCTGGGGTTGGGGCTTGCCATCGTGCGCCATCTGCTGCGCCGTTTGGGCGGGCGCCTCGCCCTATCCGGCCCGCCCACTACTTTTACCCTGACGCTGCCCTGCCAACTCTGGAGCGACCCCAAATCATGAAGACCATCCTGCTTGTCGAAGACGAGGCGCTGCTGGCGGAGAACCTGCAACGCTATCTGACCCGCGAAGGGTATCGCTGCCTCTGGTGCGATACCCTGACAGCGGCGGAGCAGCAGTGGCTGGCGGCGGATCTGGTGCTGCTGGATCGCACCATGCCGGAGGGGGATGCTCTCGACTGGTTGCCCCTGTGGCTGGCGCGCAAGGCGCTGCCGGTGATCGTGCTCACCGCCAGGGTGGAGGTGAGCGATCGGGTGGCTGGGCTCGATGCGGGGGCGCGCGACTACCTGACCAAGCCCTTCTCCCACGACGAGCTGCTGGCGCGGATCCGGGCTCAGCTGCGCCAGCTGGGGGATGGCACTCAGGCGGTGGGCGGCTTGCAGCTCCACCCCGCCCGGATGCAGGCGAGCTGGCAGGATGCGGAGGTGAGCTTTACCCCCACCGAGTTTGCCCTGCTCACCCTGCTGGTGCGGATGGCGGGGCGGGTGCTGAGCCGGGAGGAGATCCTCAACCGGGTATGGGGCTATCAGGCGTTTCCCTCCACCCGCACCGTCGATACCCATATTCTGCAACTGCGCCAGAAGCTGCCCGGGTTGGCTATCGAGACGGTGCGCGGCATCGGCTACCGGCTGGAGGTGATAGCGTGAAGCGCACAACGCTGGCTGCGCTGCTGTTGGCTCTAAGCGGCGGCCTTCTGAATGCAGGCAGCGTGATGGCAACCGAACGCCTCTTGGAAACCGATCGCCCCGATCCACTGCAACCGGCTACCCTGGCGCTGTTGCTGGGGGATAACCGGCACGCCTGGCAATCTTTGCAGCAGGCATGGCCCGCCCTCACAAGTGATGCCGAGCGCCGTAGCTGGCAGGGGATGCTGGCCGCGCTGAGTGCCCAGCACTGCGGCAAGGATTTCCCGCTCACTCTGCCTGATGGGGTGAGCGAGCTGCGTCTTGAGCTGATCCAGCGCGATGCGCCGTTGCTGCGGGACTATCGGGTGCAGCTGACCGGCGAGGGGCCCATCGCCGCCGCTGAACTTGTCGATCCCGCTGGCCATGACCGGCTGGCTGGCGCCCAGTGGGAGGCGGAAGAGAACTCCGGAGTCAGGGTTGTCGGGGCCGATCTGCCGACGCCTTTACCTGCCGGACTCTATCAGCTGCGGCTGACGGTGGCGGGCAAGGAGTGGCAGGTGGCGTTGCCGCTGCCTGCGGTGCAGGATCTGGACTGGCTCTCCCGCTCGCCACAGGCGGTAGCCAATCCCCCCGCCAATCCCGCTTCGTGCACTCCGCTCTGGCTTGAGCAGACTGTGCTGGCCCGCCCGCAATACTCCCTGCTCTGGTGGCACCGGCTTGCGACTGATGAGCCGGTGAACTGGCCAACCGCTACGCCCGACAGTTGGCGTACCCTCTCGCTGGTGCAGACCAGCCAGCGCGGCCAGCTGGTGTTGCAGCTGAGTCACAGTCAGGCTGGGCCGGTGGACTAATGGTCGTCGTGATGGTCAGGTCACCGCAATCCTGACATTGGCCTGACAATCGCAGGCGGCCAATCTGCTGAAATGGCGATTCCCGTGTGTTATCAGGAATCACCGACCATGACTTTTCTTCCCGTGCTAACGAGCCGGATCCGCCCGCTGCTGCTGTTGGCGCCGCTGTTCTCCCTGCCTGCCGAGGCGCTGACCCTGGCCAACGATCAGTGGCGCATCGAGCTGGATCCCGCGACTCTGGCGGTCGAGGCTGTGCTGCCATCGGGCAAGCACCTTCTCATCTCTTCTCCCGGCCCTCGCCAGCCGGTCACCGCCTTGCAGCAGGAGGGGGAGCGCGCCAGCTGGCTGACCCGTGCCGATGGCGAGGTGCGTGCCTTGGCTCGCCTTGAGGGTAACCGTCTGATCCTTACCCTCAGCCGTGCGAGTGCTGGCGATCTGGTGTGGCCGCGGGTACCGGCAGGGGCGCAGGCGCTGATGCTGCCGATCCACGAGGGTTTTCGCATCCCGGTTGATCATCCCGCGTGGCGCAAGGCGCTGGCGCAGGAGTATCAGGGGATCAACACCACCGAGGATCTCACCCTGCCGCTGGTCGGGCTGGATTACGGTGATCAGCAGCTGGCGATCCTCTTTGCCAACCCCTTCAACAACCGGCTCACCTTTGCCCCCAAGCAAGATGGCATTGCCCTCACCGCGACCCATAGCGTCAATCGCCTCAATCTGGCTGACCCCTATGAGGTGGCAGTGTCGTTGCAACCGGGCAACGACTGGCTAGCGGCGGCCAAGGCCTATCGCAGCTGGTTGCAGGAGCGGGGCGAGCTGGTCTCGCTCGAAAGCAAGCTGGCGGCGGTACCGGATGGCAAACGGCTGATCGGTGCCTCTCACCTCTACCTCTGGGGCGAGCGACTGCTGGTGCCACAGGATGTGAAGAGTTGGCCCGCACTGCGTCGCCTGATCCCCGCCGACTGGCTCAAGGGGGAGAGCAAAACGGCGCTGCAAGCGCCCGATCTCGAGCGCAACAGCTATCTGCAAAACCGGGTGCTGACCGGAGTTGAGCAGGCGCTGGCGCTGCGCCATCCGGGTCAGCAACTGGCTGATTTCAAAGCCCGGTGCACGCTGGCTGCCACGCAACTGGGGGCTGCGCTCAACGAGCCAGAGAGCTGGGGTGATGGCAGCTCGGCCAAGATGATCGCCGCTCTCAAGCAGGCTGGACTACCAAAGCTCTGGCTGGGTCTGCCCCAGTGGACCGCCGGTTTTGCCGCGCCAGAGGGGATAGCGCTTGCCAAACAGGCGGGCTATCTCATCGCTCCCTACGACTCCTACGATACCGCGCTGCCGGAGGGGAATCGCCAGCAGAGCTGGCTCACCGCCCAGATGGGGCAGGATATTTACCTGCGCTGCGGCATCATGCAGGAGAACGGACGGCGCAAGAGCGGCTTTCAAAATAGCGGCGTCTACACCAATCAGGCCTGTGTGCGCCCGGTGATGGAGCAGCGAGTGCCCAAATTGCAGCAGGCGAGCCACTACAACAGCTGGTTCCTCGATGTGGCGGCGACCGGCATGGTGTTTGACGACTTCGACCCGGCCAAGCCGACCACTCAGGCGCAGGATGCGCAAAACCGGATGGCCGGGATGGCGTGGATTGCCAGGAGTCAGGGTGTACTGGTGGGCTCCGAGGAGGGCGGCGCTGTTGCCAACCGCACCGCGGCCTTTGCCCATGGCCCCCAGACCAGCGGCTTTGGCTGGCAGGATCCCGATATGCGCCGCAACAAGCGCTCTCCCTACTATCTGGGGGCCTGGTATCCCGAGTTTCAGCCCGCGTTCTTCTTTCGCCAGAGCCACCTAAAACCTGAGTATCAGGGGCTCTACTTCGATCCGGCGCTGCGGTTGCCGCTGCTCCAGAGCGTTTTTCACGACAGCATAGTGACCACCCACCACTGGACGATGGATAGCCTCAAGTTCAAGGAGAGCCGTCAGGTCACCGAGCTGTTGCAGCAGCTCTACAACGTGCCGCCCCTGCTCAACCTCAGTCTGGATAGCGCCAGCGCGCGCATTCCCTACCTCAAGGGGCTCGATGCCTTCTTCCGCCCGCTGCATGAGCGGCTCTACAACCAGCCGCTCACCGGTTTTCGCTGGCTCGATAAAAGAGGTGTGGTGCAGCAGAGCGAGTTTGCCGATGGCACTCGACTGATGGCCAACTTCGGCCCGGCCACCGAGTTGGCAGGGATAAAGCTGGCGAGCCAGAGCGTGCTGGCGCTGTTGCCCGATGGCAGTCAGCAGCAGTTTGTCTCGCAATCAGATGGAGCGCGTTGAAGTTGGAGCTGGTTGGTTTAGGTACTATCGTGGCGGGTAGCGATCGTGAAACTGATAGTGGAATAACAAGGATGTTCAATGAACAAACATGTGTTGATCACCGGGGGCAGTAGAGGAATTGGTGCTGCCACCGCCCGTTATCTGGCGGGGCAGGGATATAACCTTTGTATTAACTATCGGTGTGACCGGCAGGCCGCCGATGCGTTGGTGGCAGAGATTAAGGCTAACTTTGCTGTCTCCTGCATAGCCGTGCAGGCGGATATCAGCATCGAGGCTGAGGTGGTACATCTGTTTGAAGAGATGGACGAGCGACTCGGGGTGATCACTCATTTGGTGAACAATGCAGGGCTCTTGCAACCACAGATGAAAGTGATGGAGATGAGCGCTGAGCGCATCAACAAGACTTTGACCACCAATGTGACCGGCTATTTTCTTTGCTGTCGTGAGGCTGTACGGCGTATGGCTGTGGGCAGTGCCATCGTCTACGTCTCCTCGGCCGCTGCCCGTTTGGGCTCGGCAGGTGAGTATGTAGATTATGCCGCTTCCAAGGGAGCGATCGATGTGCTGACCAAGGGGTTATCGTTGGAGGTCGCGGCAAAGGGAATACGAGTCAATAGTGTGCGTCCCGGCTTTATCTATACCGAAATGCATGCCGACGGTGGTGAGCCAGACCGTGTCGACAGGGTAAAGGATCTGATCCCCTTGCAACGGGGCGGCCAACCAGCCGAGGTGGCGGCCGCTATTGCGTGGTTGTTATCGGACGAAGCCTCCTACGCTACCGGCACCTTCATCGATCTTGCCGGTGGACGCTAGAGCTTGATGCTACCGCTTATATCTGGATAAAGAAGGGGGCGCCCAAGCGCCCCTTTCTCGTTGAACCTGCTGTGGTTTATCTCACTCCCCCAGCAGCTTGTGCCAGACGCCGAGGACATGGCTGCGCTCACTCTGCAGCTGATCGTCGCTCACCTTGCGGGAGATCTCCGAGAGGTTGAGGCGATGGCCGAGGTTGCGGATCTCCAGATAGGCGTGCTTGAGCCCCTCCGCCTGCTCCAGCGTGAGTACCCCCGCCAGCACGCACTCATCGAAGATGCGCACGTTATCGGACCAGCGGGTGAGCGCCTCGGGTTCACCGCAGGCGTGGGCCAGCACCAGGTACTGGGCGATGAACTCGATGTCCACCATGCCGCCGGGGGACTGCTTGAGGTCGAACTCGCCGGCGCCCGCCTTGAGCAGGTGATCCCGCATCTTGTGGCGCATCTCGCGCACCTCGCGGGCCAGGGTCGGCAGTTCGCGCTCCTTGGCCAGCACGGCGCGGCGGATGCGGGCAAACTCGGCAACGATGGCGTCATCGCCATAGATGGGGCGGGCCCGCACCAGTGCCTGATGCTCCCAGGTCCAGGCCTCGTTTTGCTGATACTGCTCATAGGCCGAGAGGGACGAGACCAGCAGGCCGGAGTCGCCGGAGGGGCGCAGCCGCATATCGATCTCGTAAAGAATGCCGGACGGGGTGCGGGTGCTGAACAGGTGCAGGATCCGCTGTGCCAGACGCAGGTAGAACTGGCGGCTGTCGATGGGTTTGCGGCCATCGGTGTAGCTGTTGGGGTCACCGCCGTGCAGGAACACCAGATCGAGATCCGAGCCGTAGCCGAGCTCGATGCCGCCCAGCTTGCCATAGGCCACCACCGCGAAACCGCGCTGGCCGCTGGTTGCCACCTCGGGCGGCACCCCGTAGCGCTCGCTCATCTGGGCCCATGCCTGATTGACCACCTCTTCGGTGATCGCCTCCGCCAGCCAGGTGAGGTGGTCGCTCACCTTCATCAGCGGCAGGGCGCCGGCGATGTCGGCCGCCACGATGCGCAGCAGCTGCACCTGCTTGAACTGGCGCAGCGCTTCCATCTGCTGCTCCACGTCCTCTTCGGGGATGCGCAGCAGGAACTGGCGCAGCTGGGGCTTGTACTGATCGAGCGGGGTGGGGTGGTAGAGGTGCTGGGGATCGAGCAGCTCATCCAGCAGGATAGGGTAGCGGGCCAGCTGTTCGCTCACCAGATGGCTGGCGTCGCACAGCCGCACCAGCTGGCGCAGGGCGCCCGGATTTTCCGCCAGCAGTTGCAGATAGGCGCTGCGGGTGAAGATGCGGGTCAGCAGCTCGCATACCCGCTCGAACAGGCGGGCGGGTTGCTCACTGGCGACCACCAGCCGCAGCAGCTCCGGCATCAGCCAGTCCAGCGCGATGCGCCCCTGCGGCCCCACCTGACGGCGCTTGTACTCCTCCTTGAAACGCAGCAGGGCACCGCAGAGCGGGGCTGGCTCGACGACCCCTTGAGCAGTCAGCAATTTTTCCAGCTCGGCGGCGTCGAGCTCGGTGCGCCAGAGATCGAGCCAGAGCTGCTCCAGATGGGCGGGTGCCTCTTTCTCTTCCCCCACCACGGCGGCGAACTCCTGATGGACGGCGGCCATCTCCTCATCCAGATAAGCCATAAAGGTGCCCCAGTCGGCAAAGCCGAGGGCGGCGATCAGCCGCTGGCGATCCCGCTCCTCGGTGGGCAGGGTCTGGGTCTGTTGATCGCCGATCTCCTGCAAGATGTTCTCGACCCGGCGCAGGAAGCGGTAGGCCGTCAGCAGGCGGTTGCAATGGGTGGATTCGAGGGCGCCGCACTGGGCGATGGCGGTCAGCGCCTCTGGCAGATGGCGCACCCGCAGCGCCGGCTCACGCCCGCCGCGAATAAGTTGCAGCGCCTGGGCGATGAACTCCACCTCGCGAATGCCGCCAGCCCCCAGCTTGATGTTGCCCTCCAGCCCCTTGCGGCGCACCTCGGCGGCGATCATCGCCTTCATCTGGCGCAGGCCGTCGATGACGCCGAAGTCGATATAGCGGCGAAACACGAAGGGGCGCAGCATCTCGGCCAGCTCCACCGCATGTTCGCACTGGGGCCCCAGCACCCGCGCCTTGACCATGGCGTAGCGCTCCCAGTTGCGGCCGTGGTGCTGGTAGTAATCTTCCATGGCGGCGAAGGAGATGGCGAGCGGCCCCGCATCGCCAAAGGGGCGTAAGCGCATATCGACCCGGAACACCTGACCATCCTGGGTGGGCTGGTGGAGGGCGTTGATGATGCGCTGGCCCAGCTTGATAAAGAACTGCTGGTTGGCGAGCTCGCGCCGCCCGCCGACCGTGTAGCCGTTCTCGGGGAAGGTGAAGATAAGGTCGATATCCGAGGAGAAGTTGAGCTCACCACCACCCAGCTTGCCCATACCGAGAATGAGCAGCGGCTGCGGGTTGCCATTGCCATCCATCGGGGTGCCCAGCTCGCCACACTGTTTGGCGTAGAGCCAGTCGCGGGCGGAGCAGATCAGGGCATCCGCCAGTTTGGTCAGGTGGATAAAGCTCTCTTCCACCGCCGCGTGGCCCAGCAGCTCGCGCCAGGCGATCACCAGCATGCGGCTGCGGCGGAACTGGCGCAGGATGCGCTTGAGCGCCTCTTCATCGCTTACCTCGGCGAGCAGGGCGGTCAGATCGCGCTGGTAGGCGGGCCAGCGTTCGGTTCGTTCGAGATCACCGGAGGTGAGCAGCTCGGTCAGCAACGCCGGCTGTTTGAAGAGGGAGTCGGCGACAAAATCGGAGAGACCAAGCAGGGTCAGCAGGGTCTGGCGAACGGGCTCTGGCTGGTTGCCATAGTCGGGGGCCAGTTCGATCAGCCGTTGCCATTGGCGCTCGGCCTGTTCTTGCAGCAGGGGGGAGAGGGCGGAGAAAGAGGGAGAGTGCTGGGCCACGGTTGCCGTCCTTGTGGTTCACGACAGATGGTTAACGACACGAGGTTAACAACGCTGCCGGTTCAAAATGGTGGCTGCCAATCTAGCACTGTCAGGCCCCCGCGTCACAGCGCAGGGGCGAGAAGCATGATCCAGAAAGGAAAATGGGTTGCTGGTGGGGATATGAAGAAAGGCCCCTCAGGGCCTTTCTGTCTATGCGCTGTGGTCACGCCAGCTTGAAGGACTGGATCTGGCTGTCGAGCTCCTTGCTGTGCTGCTCGACCAGCTCGGAGGCCTCTTGCAGTTCACGCAGTACCACGACGGAGCCTTCGGCGATCTGCTTGACCTGTTCCAGATTGCCGCGCATCTCTTCGGCGACCGAGCTCTGTTGCTCGGAGGCGGCGGCGATGTGGCGGTTCATGTCGGCGACACCCTGTACCCGCTGTACTATGGTGGCGAGCTGGGTACCGGCCTGGGTCACCTGTTCCACCCCCTTGTCAGCCTGCTGTACGCTTTGGGCCATCAGCTCGCCAGCCTGATGGGCATTGCCCTGCAGCTGTTCGATCATCTTCTGGATCTCGACGGTGGCGGCCTGAGCCCGGTTGGCCAGTTCACGCACTTCGGAGGCCACCACGGCAAAGCCACGACCCGCTTCACCGGCGCGAGCCGCTTCGATGGCTGCGTTTAGTGCCAGCAGGTTGGTCTGCTCCGAGATGCCGCGAATGGTGTCGACCACAGAGCCAATGCGCTCGACCCCCTGTTCTACCTCGTTGACCACGGTGGCGGAGCGCTGGATGTTGCCGGAGAGGGTGTCTATGGTGCTGACGGTGTCGGCGACGCAGCGGCTCCCCTCTTCCGCCAGCTGGCTGGTTTCGGCGGTGGCGTGAGAGGCCTGATCCGCATGGGCGGCTACTTCGCGAATGGCGCCGACCATCTGGCTCATGGCGCTGGCCAGCTGTTCGATCTGGGTGAACTCTTCGTTGATCGCTTCGTTGGCCTCTTCCATGCAAAGGGTCACCTGGGAGGCGATGTCGTTGAGCTCCTTGCAGGCGGCGCGCTGGTTGCCAAACACCTCTTTGAGATTCTCCTGCGAGTGGGAGACCGCCTTGGCGATGTCACCGAATTCGTCACGAGACTTGAGCAGTACCTTGTGGCTGAGGTCCCGCTTGGCGAAGCGCTCCAGCAGGCCCACCAGATAGTGCACCTGCTTGACCATCAGGCGGGAGCCGGTGAGCAGCAGGATCACGAACAGCAGCCCCATGATGGCGGTCTCCATCAGACCGGTCCAGAGCAGGCGATTGGAGATCGCATCCGCCTTGGCGGGATCGAGCCCTTCGCTGAGCAGGGTCGCTTCCAGATTGTTGGCGTCAAACCAGAGTTTTGTCAGTAGCAGGAGGGTACTGAACACCATCAGCAGCACCACTTTGGGTACCAACCGGATGTTGCTCATTCTTTTCTCCAGCAGGTTCAGCTGCATTGTCATTCTCCTTTTAAAAGCCGTTTTTTCCTTTGCCCTCAGGACTATCGGCATTATCTTCTCTTTTATTAATTTGCACTGTGCTTAAAGTTGGAAAATGTATGCGACATCACTTAACTCATCTGCGGGCGATGGATCTGCTGATGGCATTTCTGTCGATTATCTCGGTTGTGCTGGTGACGGCCCGCTGGTGGGGCCATGAGAGCCTGACACCACAGACCCTGCAGCTCTTCTATGACCTCGACAGTCTGATCTGCTACTTCTTCCTCGCGCACTTTGCTTATGGCTGGCTCCGGGCGCCGGATCGTAAAGCTTTCTTCAAGACCAACTGGATCTATCTGCCGGGTAGCCTGCCGATGGTGGAGCAGCTGCGCTGGGCCCGTTTGCTCCAGCTGTGGCGGGTCTATCAGTTGTTCAAGGAGCACCCGGATCTTTGGGCCATGTTCCGCCGCGAGCGCAACGAGACCACCCTCTCCGGCATCCTGTTTCTGTTCTTCCTGCTGCTGGGGGTGGGCTCCGGCGTCATGTACTGGATTGAGTCTGGCCAGCCCGGCAGTCAGATTGAGACACCCTATGACGCGTTCTGGTGGACGCTGGTGACCCTCTCCACCGTCGGTTATGGCGATCTGGTGCCCAAGACCGAGGAGGGGCGGTTTGTCGCCAGCCTGCTGATCCTGTTCGGGGTCGGCCTGTTCGGTGCCATCAGCGGTTTTATGGCCAGCCTGTTTTTGCAGCCCAACAAGGGGGATGGCGAGACCGACAAGTGGCGTCATCACTACAACAACCAGCAAGAGGAGCTGCTGCGGGAGATCCGCGCCCTGCGCAGCGAGGTGCAGGCGCTGAAAAACAAGTGAGGCCGCAGACGGGCAAGTTGCGAGGTGACTCGCAACTCTGCGCGTATTATCCCGGGGGAGGTGCTTTTTCTTTGCTTGTCCTTTAACCTGCTGGCGGCTTAACATTCAACCTCTTGTCCAAACCTGAAAAAGAGAACCGATCGACCATGCGCGCCCTTCTCGGGATTTTGATCTGCTTGTGTGCCCAACAGGCACTGGCCGATACCCGTTATGTTTCAGACAACATCTTTACCTATATCCACAATGGTCCGGGTACCCAATACCGGATCCTCGGTAGCGTCAAGGCTGGTGAACCGCTGGAGGTAAAGGCGGTGAACGGCGAGGCCGGTTTCACTCAGGTGGTGGACGGTCGCGGCCGTGATGGATGGATCAAAAGCAGCGAACTGCAGAGCCAGATCAGCCTGCGCGAGCAGCTGCCGCAGGTAGAAAAGGAGCGTGACGAGCTCAAGGCCCGCCTGCAAAACCTCAACGGCGACAACGAGAAACGCTTCGCCGAGAAGGATGGCCAGATCGCTGCCCAGAGCAAGGAGATTGCCGCCCTCAAGGCTCAGCTGGCCAGCCAGGGTGAAGAGATGAACAATCTCAAAGAGCAGAACGATGCCCTGACCCAGAGCTACGACAACCAGGAGCACGACATGCAGATGGACTGGTTCATCCGTGGTGGTGCCATGGTTGGTGCCGGTATCCTGCTTGGCATTCTGTTGCCCATGTTGCCCCGCCGTCGCAGCCGTGGCGATCGCTGGATGAACTGACAGCCTCTGGCTGACTGAATTGATGAGAAGGGTCGCCGTGGCGGTCCTTCTTTTTTTTGGGCGCATTGGGGACATCCGCTATTGGGCGGGATGCGTGGCTGCTTTGCGACAGGGCGGGCGGTGGCAGATCGTATACAAAATGAAGTCAGATGACCCTCATGTTTATTGGCGGGCTGGCTTCAAAAGGGAATTAATGGGGTGAATTAGCGATCTTTGTTAAAGAGTGGCAACAAATTCATTTCATATAGGGGAGGATATTGTATACATTGTCGGCGTTTCGGCGGCGCGACCGCCTTTGTCGATATCAGCCTTAGGGCGTACAGGAAGACCCCATATGTTCAAAGCTACTCAAGTGCTTGCCGCTGACTATATCCCCTCTGATCTGGCCGCCCTGCGCGAAGCCATCACTCAAAACTACGTGGTGGATGAAAATGCCTATCTGGCCGAACTGTCGGCCATGCTGCCGGGGGATGGCGCCTCGCTGGAGCAGGTGACCCAGCGTGCCCGTACTCTGGTGACCAAGGTGCGCAAAGAGAGCGGCTCCGGTGACGGTATCGACGCCTTCCTGCAGGAGTACAGCCTGGATACCCAGGAGGGGATCATCCTGATGTGTCTGGCCGAGGCGCTGCTGCGGATTCCCGATGCCGAGACCGCCGACGCCCTGATCAAGGACAAGCTCTCCGGCGCCAACTGGTCATCCCATTTCCGCAAGAGCGACTCTACTCTGGTCAACGCCTCCACCTGGGGGCTGATGCTGACCGGCAAGATCATCAAGCTCGACAAGAAGCTCGACGGTAACCCGGCCAACCTGCTGGGGCGCATGGTCAACAAGCTGGGGGAGCCGGTGGTGCGCTCCGCCATGTACGCCGCCATGAAGATCATGGGCAAGCAGTTCGTGCTGGGGCGCGACATGAAAGAGGCGCTCAAGGCGAGCCGCAAATCCCGCGAGCTGGGTTACACCCACACCTACGACATGTTGGGTGAATCGGCGCTGACCATGCAGGATGCCGACAAGTATCTGACCGATTATCGCAACGCCATCGAGGCGGTGGGCAACGAGCGCATCAGCGACGGCGGCCCGGCCCCCTCCATCTCCATCAAGCTCTCGGCGCTCCATCCGCGCTATGACGTAGCCAACCGTGAACGGGTGCTCGGCGAGATGTGCGAGCGGCTGGTGGGGCTGGTGCGTCTGGCCCGCGACAAGGATGTGGCCATCAGCATCGATGCCGAGGAGATGGACCGCCTCGAGCTGTCGCTGGACCTGTTCGAACAGCTCTACCGCTCCGATGCCAACCGCGGCTGGGGCAAGCTCGGCATGGTGGTGCAGGCCTACTCCAAGCGTGCGCTGCCGGTACTCTGCTGGCTCACCGCGCTGGCCCGCGAGCAGGGTGACCTCATTCCGGTTCGCTTGGTAAAAGGCGCCTACTGGGACAGCGAACTGAAATATGCCCAGCAGGCGGGCCTGCCCGGCTACCCGCTGTTTACTCGCAAGGCGGGCACCGATATCTCCTACCTCGCCTGCGCCCGCTACCTGCTGAGCGAGCCGACCCGCGGCTTTATCGCTCCCCAGTTCGCCACCCACAATGCCAATACCGTGGTCAGCATTCTGGAGATGGCCGGTGATCGCCAGTTTGAATTCCAGCGCCTGCACGGCATGGGCGAGGAGCTGCACAACGCCGTGCTGAGCGACAATCCCGGCCTGCACTGCCGCATCTACGCGCCGGTCGGCGCCCACAAGGACTTGCTGCCCTATCTGGTGCGCCGCCTGCTGGAGAACGGGGCCAACACCTCCTTCGTTCACAAGCTGGTGGATCCCAATACCCCGGTGGACTCGCTGGCCGAGCATCCGCTGCGCACCCTCAAGCGCTACTCCGGCTTTGCCAACGACCGGATTCCGCAGCCGGTGAACCTCTTCAGCGACCGCAAGAACTCCAGCGGCGTCAACATGAACATCCTCTCCATCCAGCGCCCCTTCTTCGCCCGCTTGAAAGAGCTGGAGAGCAAGCAGTGGCTGGCGGGCCCCATCGTCGATGGCGAGACCCTCAAGCGCAGCGAGGCACGTACCGTGCTGAGCCCGCAGGATGTGAGCCTCACCGTCGGCAAGATCCACTGGGCCGACGAGCAGGCGGTGGAGCAGGCCTTGGCATCTGCCCACGCCGCCTTCCCGCGCTGGCGCGAAACCCCGGTGAGCGAGCGTGCCGCCGCGCTGGAGAAGCTGGCGGATCTGCTGGAAGCGAACCGCGAGCAGTTCGTCTCCCTCTGTACCCGCGAGGCGGGCAAGCTGCTGCAAGATGGCATCGACGAGGTGCGTGAAGCGGTCGATTTCTGCCGCTACTACGCGGTGCAGGCGCGCGGCCTGATGGGGCAGGCGACCCTGCTGCCCGGTTACACCGGCGAGCAGAACGAGCTGTTCCTGCAGGGGCGCGGTGTCTTTGTCTGCATCAGCCCGTGGAATTTCCCGCTGGCGATTTTCCTGGGGCAAGTTGCCGCTGCGCTGGCCACCGGCAACACCGTCATCGCCAAGCCTGCCGAGCAGACCGGCCTTATCGCCCATCTGGCGGTGACGCTGGCCCATCAGGCTGGTATTCCGGGTGACGTGCTGCAACTGCTGCCCGGTGACGGTGCCACCGTCGGCGCCAAGTTGACAGCCGATCCGCGCATTGGCGGCGTCTGCTTCACCGGCTCCACCGAGACTGCCAAGCTGATCAACATGACCCTGGCCCAGCGCGATGGCGCCATCCTGCCGCTTATCGCCGAGACTGGTGGCCAAAACGCCATGATCGTCGACTCCACCGCCCTGCCGGAGCAGGTGGTGCGCGACGTGGTGAGCGCCGCCTTCCAGAGCGCCGGTCAGCGCTGCTCGGCCCTGCGGGTGCTCTACCTGCAGGAGGAGATCGCCGAGCGGGTGCTGGAGATCCTCACCGGCGCCATGCAGGAGCTGAAAGTGGGCAACCCGGCCGAGCACAACACCGACGTCGGCCCGGTGATCGATGCCGATGCCAAGGCCGGTCTCGATGCTCACCTCGCCTACATGGTGCCGCGCGCTCGCCTGATTGCGCAGGCGCCGATGCCGGCCGCGACCATGGAAGGGCACTTTGTCCAGCCGACCGCGCTGGAGATCGGCTCCATCCGCGAGCTGGCCAAGGAGCAGTTCGGCCCCATCCTGCATGTGGTGCGCTACGCCACCCGGGATCTGGACAAGGTGATCAGCGACATCAACGGCACCGGCTACGGCCTGACGCTCGGGATCCACAGCCGCAACGAATCCCACGCTGAGGAGCTGGCGAGCCGCATCAACGTGGGCAACGTCTACATCAACCGCAACCAGATCGGCGCCATGGTCGGGGTGCAGCCATTCGGCGGCCAAGGGCTCTCCGGCACCGGTCCCAAGGCGGGCGGCCCCCACTACCTGAGCCGCTTCGTCACTGAAAAGACCCGCACCATCAACACCACTGCGGTGGGTGGCAACGCCTCCCTGCTGGCGATGGGCGATGCCTGATCGGTGCAGCGAGAGAACGACTGACAGCAGGCCGCCTTCGGGCGGCCTCTTTGTTGATGTGCTCCTCTTGCTCGCCGGTTTTGGCCCCGGCGGGGTCGTCAGTGGCGCTTGCCAGTCGTAAGATGGGGCCCATTCGCGCTATTTTGCCCCTGCTGCAGCCTGCTGTGACCGTGGCGTTGTTTAATCTGACTTAACGAGAGTGTTTATCCGATGTCATTAACTGAACAAGCCCGCTGGTTTGTCGTGGCGGGTGACCATCAAATCCTGCTCGATGAGGCGGGTCAGGTGCCGAGCGGCGTGAAGGCGTGCCTGCCCGCAGCGCTGGCCGGTGCCCGTTTCGAGCGTTTTGATGAGTGGCAGGGGCAGCCCTGCTATCTGCTGGATCTGGGTGATGAGGCCGACACGAGCGCCATGAGTCCGCTACGCCAGCTGATGGTGGCGGGGGACGAGGAGGGCTTTCGTCTCGCGGGCCGCGCCTGGCAGCTCGCCACCTTCCGCCGCACCCACCGTTTCTGCGGCGAGTGCGGCGCCCCCATGACCCCGAAGGCGGGGGAGTGGGCACAGGAGTGCCAGCAGGGGCACAGCGTCTATCCGCGCATTTCCCCCTGCATCATAGTGGCTGTGCGCAAGGGGCCGGAGATCCTGCTGGCAGCCCATCGCCGTCACTATCAGGCGGACGATCCCATGTATACCGTGCTGGCTGGCTTCGTGGAGGCGGGGGAGAACCTCGAGCAGTGCGTGGCACGGGAGGTGTTCGAGGAGAGCGGCATCCGGGTGCGCAATGTGCGCTATGTGGCGAGCCAGCCCTGGCCATTCCCTCACAGCCTGATGATGGGTTTTACCGCCGACTACGAGAGCGGCGAGATCAGGGTACAGGATGACGAACTGGTGGCCGCCGCTTTCTTTGCCGCCGACCGGCTGCCGCGCTTGCCACCCCACGGCACCATTGCCCGGCGGCTGATCGAGTTGTCACTGGCTGGCGAGGGGTAACGGCGCTTATCTTTTCGCCAACCTTTTTGCACTTCTTTTTAAAAACGGGGCGGTCAGGTTTGCGCCCCTTCACATCTTTGCAACCGCGCGCCTATTTGCCACGTTTTGGGCAGTCCGCTTGACTGGGCAAAGTGGTATTATGGCCGCCATTTTATGCGTGATATGAATTCAGGAACTGGGATGAAAGAGCTGAAGAACGATCGATACCTGCGCGCTTTGCTGCGTCAGGATGTAGACATGACGCCGGTATGGATGATGCGCCAGGCAGGGCGCTATCTGCCGGAATACAAGGCGACTCGCGCCCAGGCGGGGGATTTCATGTCCCTGTGCCGCAATGCCGAGCTGGCCTGTGAAGTCACCCTGCAGCCGCTGCGCCGCTACCCGCTCGATGCCGCCATCCTCTTCTCCGACATCCTGACCGTGCCCGATGCCATGGGGCTGGGTCTCTACTTCGAGCAGGGTGAAGGCCCGCGTTTCGAGCGTCCGATCACCTCCATGGCCGACGTGCAGGCGCTGCCCATTCCGGATCCGGAAGATGAGCTGGGCTACGTGATGAACGCGGTGCGCACCATCCGCCGCGAGCTGAAGGGCGAAGTGCCGCTGATCGGCTTCTCCGGCAGCCCATGGACCCTGGCCACCTACATGGTGGAGGGGGGCAGCTCCAAGGCATTCACCAAGATCAAGCAGATGATGTACGCAGAGCCGCAAACCCTGCACCTGCTGCTCGACAAGCTGGCCGACAGCGTGATTGCCTACCTCAACGCCCAGATCAAGGCGGGTGCGCAGGCGGTCATGGTGTTCGACACCTGGGGCGGCGTGCTCACCCCGCGCGATTACCGCGACTTCTCCCTGCAGTACATGCACAAGATTGTCGATGGCCTGATCCGCGAGCACGACGGTCGCCGCGTGCCGGTCACCCTGTTTACCAAGAACGGCGGCCAGTGGCTGGAGCAGATCGCCGCCACTGGTTGCGATGCGCTGGGTCTGGACTGGACCACCGACATTGCCGACGCCAAGCGTCGGGTCGGCGACAAGGTGGCGCTGCAGGGCAACATGGATCCCTCCATGCTCTACGCTACCCCGGCTCGCATCCGTGAAGAGGTCGCCTCCATTCTGGCCGGTTTCGGCCACGGCAACGGCCACGTATTTAACCTCGGCCACGGCATCCATCAGGATGTGAACCCGGAACACGCTGGCGTGTTCGTCAACGCGGTTCACGAGCTCTCCGCCCAGTACCACGGTCGCTAAGGCCGGGGCGAGAGAAGAAGAGTTTGCTTGATATCCGGGGCCGTCAGGCCCCGTTTTACATTAAAAAATGGCGCTGCGACGACGAGCGCGTGGCGTCAGTGCAGGAGGCAAGATGAGCAGCAAGTCACTGGATTGGGGTATCGATCTTGGCGGTACCAAGTGTGAATGCGTGGTGCTGGATGGTGACGAGGTGCTGCTGCGCCACCGCATCCCCACCGAGCGGGCGGGCGGTTATGACCACATGATCGGCCAGATCTCCAGGCTGGTGGCAGAGTGCGCCGAGAAGATTGGCCAGCGTCCGGCCGTCATCGGCATGGGCACGCCGGGGGCGCGGGATCCGCAGACCTGCCTGATGAAAAACTGCAACACCACCGAGCTCAACGGCAAGCCGTTCAAGGAGGATCTGGAGCGCCGGCTCGGCGTGCCGGTACTGATTGCCAACGACGCCAACTGCTTCGCGCTGGCAGAAACCCATCTGGGGGCGGTGCGCCAGCACCATCCCGATGCGAAAGTGGTGTTCGGCATCATCATGGGCACCGGGGTCGGCTCCGGCATCGTCATCAACGGCCGCATTCTCAACGGTCATCACGGCATCGCCGGTGAGTGGGGCCACAACGTGCTCTCCCCCGATGGCCCCGAGTGCTACTGCGGCAAGCACGGCTGCGTCGAGACCCTGATCAGCGGCCCGGCGCTGGAGGCCTGGTACGAGGCCAAGGCCAAGCGTCGCCTCTCACTGGCGCAAATCGCGGCTGCCACCGCCCACGATCACATCGCCAAGCTCACCATCGACCGGCTGCACCTGCTGTTTGGTCAGGCGCTGGCCAACGTGGTCAACATTCTCGACCCGGATGTTATTGTCATCGGCGGTGGGGTGGGCAACGTGCAGAGCCTCTACAGCGTGGGAAGACAGACTATTTTGCCCTTCCTCTTTAATCCCCGTTTCAGTGCCCCCATTATTGCTCCAGCCCTGGGTGACAGTGCCGGGGTGTTCGGGGCCGCACTGCTGGCCCGTGGTGAATTCAAGGATGCCCTGCTGTCGTGAGCCGGGCCCGGGCAGCCGGTCGGCTGCTCTTTTCTCTAGCCCCTGCGCTAGCAAATCTGTGGTAAGGAACTGGCTGCCAGATGATCAAGATTGCCATCAACGGTTACGGACGGATCGGCCGCAATGTACTGCGTGCCCTCTACGAGAGCGGGCGCGACAAGACCATCAAGATCGTCGCCATCAACGAGCTGGCGGCTCCCGAAGCCATGGTGCACCTGACCCGCTTCGATACCAGCCACGGCCGTTTTCACTATCCGGTGCAGCTGGCTGGTAACAGCATGCTGGTGGGGGAGGATCTCATCTCCCTGTTTGCCGAGCGGGATCCGTCGAACTTGCCGTGGCGGGCGCTGGGGGTGGATGTGGTGCTCGACTGCACCGGGGTATTCGGCTCGCGGGCCGATGCCGAGCTCCATCTGGCGGCGGGGGCGGGCAAGGTTTTGTTCTCTCATCCGGCGGATGCGGATGTGGATGCCACCGTGGTCTACGGGGTCAACCATCATACCCTCACCGGAGCGGAGCGGATCGTCTCCAACGCTTCCTGTACCACCAACTGCGTGGTACCGGTGATTGAAACATTGCATCGAGAATTCGAGATAAATTGTGGTACTATTACGACAATTCATTCGGCTATGCATGATCAGCAAGTCATCGATGCCTACCACAGTGACTTGCGCCGAACCCGCGCTGCCAGTCAGTCCATCATTCCGGTGGACACCAAGCTGGCAAAGGGGCTGGAGCGTATCCTGCCCCACTTCGCCGGCAAGTTTGAGGCGATCGCGGTGCGGGTGCCGACCATCAATGTAACAGCGATGGATCTCAGTATTACTGTTCGTAAAAAAGTGACAGTTAGTGACGTAAATCAAGCCCTGCAACGGGCATCCAGAGGTACATTACACGGTATTCTGGATTACACGGAAGAACCGCTGGTCTCCGTAGACTTCAATCATGATGCACACTCCTGCATCATTGATGGTACCCAGACCCGGGTGAGCGATGCCAACCTCGTCAAGATGTTGATGTGGTGCGATAACGAATGGGGCTTCGCAAACCGGATGCTGGATACCACCCGGGCCATGATGGCCGCAGGCTGAGCCTGCCCCGGGCGAAAGGTTACTGTTTTTAACATTACCTGGAAAATATAGAGGACTGAATATGTCTGTTATCAAGATGACTGACCTGGATCTGGCGGGTAAACGCGTTCTGATCCGTGCTGACCTGAACGTACCGGTAAAAGACGGCAAGGTCACCTCCGATGCACGTATCGTTGCGACTCTGCCGACCATCAAGCTGGCTCTGGAAAAGGGCGCCAAGCTGATGATCACCTCCCACCTGGGTCGTCCGACCGAGGGTGAATACAACGAAGAATTCTCCCTGGCTCCGGTTGTCAACTATCTGAAAGACGCTCTGTCCTGCCCGGTTCGCCTGGCCAAGGATTACCTGGATGGCGTAGACGTCGCTGCCGGTGAGCTGGTTGTGCTGGAAAACTGCCGCTTCAACAAAGGCGAGAAGAAGAACACCGAAGAGCTGGCCAAAAAATACGCCGCCCTGTGTGACGTCTTTGTAATGGATGCGTTCGGTACTGCTCACCGCGCCGAAGGTTCCACCTACGGTGTGGCTCAGTTCGCACCGGTCGCCTGTGCTGGTCCGCTGCTGGCGGGTGAACTGGAAGCCCTGGGCAAAGCCATGCTGAAGCCCGAGCGCCCGATGGTTGCCATCGTTGGCGGCTCCAAGGTCTCCACCAAGCTGACCGTTCTGGAATCCCTCTCCAAAATCGCTGACCAGCTGGTTGTCGGTGGTGGCATCGCCAACACCTTCATCGCTGCTGCCGGTCACAACGTCGGCAAGTCCCTGTGCGAGCACGATCTGATCGACACCGCCAAGAAACTGGCTGCCGAGACCAACATTCCTGTGACCACCGACGTGGTTGTAGGTGCCGAGTTCTCCGAGTCCACTCCGGCGACCATCAAGTCCGTCTCTGACGTGACCGACGGCGACATGATCTTCGACATCGGCCCGGATTCTGCCAAGGCCCTGGCTGACATCATCATGAACGCCAAGACCATCCTGTGGAACGGTCCGGTTGGTGTGTTCGAGTTCGACCTGTTTGCTGAAGGCACCAAGGTTATCGCTGAAGCCATCGCTGCTTCTCCGGCCTTCTCCATCGCTGGCGGTGGCGACACCTTGGCTGCCATCGACAAGTTCGGCATCGCTGACAAAGTCTCCTACATCTCCACTGGCGGCGGCGCCTTCCTGGAGTTCGTAGAAGGCAAGGTACTGCCGGCTGTTGCGATTCTGGAACAGCGCGCCAAAGCCTAATTGACCCGGAACGGGGGGCAAAAGCCTCCCGTTTCGTTTATCATGTGCCCGCTGTGCCGGTTCATGATGAACCCCCCATTTTTTATTAACGGCATACGAGACAGGACGATTAAACATGTCTAAGAAAATTTTCGACTTCGTAAAACCCGGCGTGATCACTGGTGATGACGTTCAAAAAGTGTTCGCCATCGCTAAAGAGAACGGTTTTGCTCTGCCGGCCGTAAACTGCGTTGGTACCGACTCCGTGAACGCCGTACTGGAAGCTGCCGCCAAGGTTAAAGCGCCGGTTATCGTTCAGTTCTCCAACGGTGGTGCCGTGTTCACCGCCGGTAAGGGTCTGAAGCTGGAAGGTCAGAAAGCTGCCATCCTGGGTGCCATCTCTGGTGCCAAGCACGTTCACGCTGTTGCCGAAGCCTACGGCGTGCCGGTAATCCTGCACACCGACCACGCTGCCAAGAAGCTGCTGCCGTGGATCGACGGTCTGCTGGAAGCGGGCGAGAAGCACTTTGCTGAAACCGGCAAGCCGCTGTTCTCCTCCCACATGCTGGATCTGTCTGAAGAGTCTCTGGAAGAGAACATCGACATCTGCTGCGAGTACCTGACCCGCATGGCCAAGATGAACATGACTCTGGAGCTGGAACTGGGTTGCACCGGTGGCGAAGAAGACGGCGTTGACAACAGCCACATGGATCAGTCCGCTCTGTACACCCAGCCGGAAGATGTTGCTTATGCTTACGAGCGTCTGTCCAAGATCAGCCCGCGTTTCACCATCGCTGCCTCCTTCGGCAACGTACACGGTGTATACAAGCCGGGTAACGTCAAGCTGACCCCGTCCATCCTGGACGCTTCCCAGAAGTACGTTTCCGAGAAGTTTGGCGTTCCAGCCAAGTCTCTGGACTTCGTATTCCACGGTGGTTCAGGCTCCACTCTGGAAGAGATCCGCGAGTCCATCTCCTACGGCGTAGTGAAGATGAACATCGACACCGACACCCAGTGGGCAACCTGGGAAGGTCTGCTGAACTTCTACAAGAAGAACGAAGCTTACCTGCAAGGCCAGCTGGGCAACCCGGAAGGCGCCGACAAGCCGAACAAGAAGTACTACGATCCGCGCGTATGGCTGCGTGAAGGTCAGACTTCCATGATCGCTCGTCTGGAGAAAGCATTCTCCGACCTGAACGCCATCGACGTACTGTAATTCGTTACAGCACCTTGATTGCATGAAAAGGCGCCCTTCGGGGCGCCTTTTGCATTTCTGTGATCCGCACCGGTTGGTGAGTGGAGGGGGAACTGGGTATTATCGAAACAACTTTGCTTATTTTATTAAACAATTTGCAACCAAGGCAGGATGCTGAGTATGCAGGCAGGAAAGCACAACGGATATCAGGAGCACGTCGCCTCCTACTACGCGGCCACCCGCAACGATCCGCAACAGTGGCCCGAGCTGGAGGGGGAGCACAAGGCTGACGTCTGCATCATCGGCGGCGGCTTTACCGGTCTCAATACCGCCATCAATCTGGCTGATGTCGGTTACAAGGTCGCCTTGCTGGAGGCCAACCGTATCGGCTGGGGCGCCTCCGGGCGCAACGGCGGCCAGCTTATTCGCGGTATCGGCCATGACACCAGCCAGTTCGCCCGCTGGATTGGTGAGGATGGGGTGCGCGAGCTGGATCTGATGGGGCTGGAGGCGGTGCAGCTGGTGCGCGAGCGGGTTGAGCGCTTCAACATCGAGTGCGATCTCACCTGGGGCTACTGCGATCTGGCCACCCGTCAGCGTCATCTGGCTGGCTTTGAAGAGGATCTCGCGCATCTGGCGAGCCTCGGCTATGAGCACGAACTCAAGCTGGTGCCGCGGGAAGATATCCATAGCGTGGTGGGGTCGGATCGCTATATCGGCGGCCTTATCGACATGGGCTCCGGCCATCTCCATCCCCTCAATCTGGCGCTCGGCGAGGCGCGAGCCGCAGCCAGCCTTGGGGTTTCCCTGTTTGAACATTCCAGAGTGACCCATATCGATTACGGCAAGCAGGTTGAAGTGACCACGGCTCATGGCCGGGTCACCGCCGATTATCTGGTGATCGGCTGTAACGCCTATCTCAACGACCTCAATCCGGAGCTGGGGGGGCGGGTGCTGCCTGCGGGCTCCTACATCCTCGCCACCGAGGTGCTGGATCGCCGCTTGCGCCAGCGCTTGCTGCCGCAAAACATGGCGGTGTGCGATCAGAACGTGGCCCTCGACTACTACCGCCTCTCCGCCGACGGTCGCCTGCTGTTTGGCGGGGCCTGCAACTATTCGGGGCGAGACCCGAAGGATATCAAGGCCTTTATGTTGCCCAAGATGCTGCGGGTCTTCCCCGAGTTGGCTGGCACCGCTATCGAGTTTCAGTGGGGCGGGATGATCGGGATTGGCGCCAACCGGCTGCCGCAGATTGGCCGCTTGAAGGAACACCCCAACGTGCTCTACGCCCAGGCCTATTCGGGTCATGGTCTCAATGCTACCCATATGGCGGGCAAGCTGGTGGCCGAGGCGATCCGCGGCGAAAGCCGGGGTTTCGATCTCTTTGCCAGCGTGCCCCATATCACCTTCCCCGGCGGCCCGGCGCTGCGCTCCCCGCTGTTGGCGCTGGGGATGCTGTGGCACCGTTTCAAGGATATCTTCTGACCCCCATTGTCAGCCAGCGCAGTGATGGCTGAACGCCAGCCCCCTTGCCAGCCCTTGTTTATAGCGGGTTGGCACTATCGTTCCGCCCGATAGACCAAAAGATGCATTCGCGCCAATCTCGTCCGGTTGGCGCTATCTTTTAGGTGTGAGTGCGGTTATCTGCCAAGGGGCAAGAGTTTGTCAGATTGCCGGAATATTTGCCGAAAAAGGGCCAGAGGGCGGGGAGAGGAGGGCCAAGATGGAGATAAATGTGGTCGCGTCAGGCGGGCCCAGCCCGCTGGCGCAAAGGCAGGGTTCTCCCGCCGTGCAGGCACAGGAGAGGGCTGCAACTTCACCATCAACGGGCAGTGACAGCCTGGTGCGCGACCTAGGCGCTGTGCTGGATGAGCTGGGGCTGTCACCGCAAGGGGAGAGCAGCGGCGGTGGCACTGTTTCAATCAGGGATTCGCTGGAAGCGTTCATCAACACCATGATGGGCTCCCTGCAACAGCAGCAGGAGCAACAGTTGGCATTGCAGCAACAACAGCGGCAAGAGCAGGAACAGCGCAAACTCGCCATCGCCGACAGCAGCGAGAACCCGCTCAAGCGAGATCTGGAGCGCCTGCTGGAGACGCTGGATCAGCAGGGCGGACAGGAAAAAGAGAGCGAGCAAGGAGCCGAGCGTGAAGCGGTCAACCCCTTGCAGAACCAGCTGACCAAGCTGCTGGAGAGCAGTGGTGCGGCAGAGAGCGGGGTCACCCTCAAGGAGGTGCTGTCAGGGTTGGCCAGCAAGCTGCCGAACGAACCTGCCGAGCGAAAAGGGTATCGGGTCGATACCCAGGTTTGAGCTGGTTAGCAATGGCAGATCTGCCGTTGCAGACAGAAGGGGTGAGAAGCCCTTTATTGGGCCGGTTCCGCCAGCCGCCACCCCTGTTCGTCCTTCATCATCCACACCTCGGCCTCTTGTGGCAGCACCTGGCCCGCCTCGAACTCGCCATATTTGCGCTCGAGCTCCATCAGGCCCATCTCCTGCTGGAAGGGGCCAACCCGGTCGTAGACCAGGTCCTCGTCGTGCAACACCTGCAACTGATCGAGTCCCTGCTTGAAGTGGAGCTGGTAACTCACCTTGACCAGATAGACCCCCTCCATCCGCTCCTCCTTGCCGAGGATGGTGAAGTCGCTGATATCGAACAGGTTGGCGTCTGTCTCGGCCAGCAGCTTGGCGGTGACCTGCTGGCGGATATCCTCTTCACCGGGCCCTGCACTGCAGCCATAAAGCCAGAGGGCTAGCAGGGGGATGAACCACTTTTTCATCAAAACTCCGGACGGGCGAGACAATCGAAGGGCAAATTCTGCCATGCTGCCGGTCATATACAAGGGATTGCCAGAAAAATCAGTGCGTAACGTATAAGGCTGCCCCCTGTCTGTCTACAGGGGCGCCGTTGGTCAGCGTAGCTGATCGAGCCTGCCCAGAAACTCCGCCGGCCCCATAAAACCGGTGACCCGCTGCCCGGTCAGCTCCTTGCCCTCGCGGTCGAAGAAGATGAGGGTCGGCAGCCCCAGCACATTGAGACTGTTGAGCAGCTCGATATCGGCATCGTCGTTGGCGGTGACATCCGCCTGCAGCAGCACCATCTGGCCGAAGCGCTCCCTCACCGCGGGATCGCTAAAGGTCTTGTGCTCGAACTCTTTGCAGGCGACGCACCAGTCGGCGTAGAGGTCGAGCAGCACCGGCTTGCCGCGGGCGGCGGCCAGCTGCACCTTGAGATCATCCAGCGCCTTGATGCGGATAAACTGCGATGCCGTTTGACCGGCATCCGCCGTGACGGCAGCAGGAGCGGCCGGTTGCAGCAGATCCTTGCCCACTACCACGGCGCTGATCATCGCCAGCAACAGTACGAAGCCGCGCACGCTTCTGGCCACCGAGTGGGGTTGGTGCTGGTTGTGGTGATAGAGGTAGCCGCACAGCAGCAGCCCCCAGCCGAGCCAGGCGAGGGTAGTAACTTGATCGCTCCAGAGCCGTGACAGCAGCAGGATCGGCACCGCCAGCAGGGCAAAACCAAACAGCTGCTTGATCACATCCATCCAGGCGCCCGCTTTGGGCAGCAGCTTGCCACCCGAGGTGCCGAGCAGCAGCAGCGGTAGCCCCATCCCCAGTGACAGCGCATAGAGCGCCGCCCCGCCGAGCCAGAGATCGCCGCTCTGGGCCACGTAGATCAGCGCCCCCGAGAGCGGCGCCGTGGTGCAGGGGGAGCAGACCAGCCCGGAGATCATCCCCATGATGGCGACCCCGACTACCGAGCCGCCCTGCTGGCGGTTGGAGAGACCGGAGAGACGGGTTTGCAAACTGCTCGGTAGTTGCAGGGTATAGAGTCCGAACATGGAGAGGGCCAGCAGCACGAACATCACCGAGAGGGCGATCAGCACATAGGGGTGTTGCAGCGCAGCCTGGAATTTCAGCCCCGCCGAGGCCACTACCAGCCCAAGCAAGGTGTAGGTGACCGCCATCCCCTGCACATAGACAAAGGAGAGCAGGAAGGCGCGACCTGTGGAGAGGCGATGGCCAGCACCGGCGATGATGCCGGTCAGGATTGGGTACATGGGGAAGACGCAGGGGGTGAAGGCGAGCCCCAGCCCCAGCGCGAAGAAGGCGACGATGCTGAGCCAGAACCCCTGATGGCCGAGGGCGGAGGCCAGCTGATCCTGCTGGCTAACCGGTGCGACGCTTTGTGCCGTTTCAGCAGCGGATGCGGTGGTTGCCGTGACCAGCGGAGCCACATCGATCAGTTTGTCGGTCGGTGGATAGCAGAGGCCGTCGGTACAGCCCTGATAGCGCACCCGCAGGGTGGCATTTTCCCCCACCTCCTTTAGCGGCACCGCGATGCTCACCTGCTGATAGTAGACCCGGGTCTTGCCGAAGAAGTCATCCTCGTGCTCGGTGCC
Source organism: Aeromonas sp. R10-2 (assembly GCF_040908445.1). Classification (NCBI taxonomy): domain Bacteria; kingdom Pseudomonadati; phylum Pseudomonadota; class Gammaproteobacteria; order Aeromonadales; family Aeromonadaceae; genus Aeromonas; species Aeromonas sp. R10-2. Next base: position 29,846 of record NZ_JBFODS010000014.1, read on the forward strand.
TTCCGGCAGGGTCGGCTCGCTGAAGGTGAGGTTGTTTCCCTTGAAGCGCAGGCTATGGCGATAGAGGTAGTAGGCGTCGGCGATATGGAGGGTCAGCAGCAGCTGATCGCCACGCTGTTCGCTCTCGATCTGAAAGGCCTCATCGACCTGCAAAAATTTGGGCTTGGCGTTGGCCTCAATACCCAGCGAGCTGAGCAGATCGGCGCCGCTGGCGTGGGCTGGGGAGCTGCCCACCGCTGTCATCAGCAGGGCGCAGAGCAGCAGCAGGGGAGAGAGCAAGCGGTTGAACGTCATGAGGTCTCCCCATTGAGCCAGTCGAGATAGGCAGGTAGTCCGGCACTTACCGGCAGGGCCAGCAGCTCGGGAACCTCATAGGGGTGATTGGCTTGAATACATGCCTGCAGCTCGGCAAAGAGTGGCTGGCGGGATTTGATGATGAGCTGGATCTCGGTGGCGCGCTCCACCTTGCTTTGCCAACGATAGACGGAGGTAATGCCCGGCAGTTGATTGATGCAGGCGGCCAACCGCTGGTTCAGCAGCTGTTCGCAGAGAAGGTCGGCACTGGTTTGATCTGGGCAGGTGCAGAGCACCACAATGGCGTCGGTCATAAAGCGGATCTTCACCTCATTGGGGTAAACCGGGCAGGCGCCCTTGCCGTCTCATCCCTGTCTGCGGATGAAGGTGAAAAAAGCGCCCGAAAATCAGCGGCTACTATACCCCAGAGCCGCTTCAAATAGCATCTGTAGCCATTTGTGAGCCAGCGCCAAAAATTTGTGGGGGGCATGAGATAGACGCTGTCATGGGGACAGGGCAGAATGAGCGGGCTTGTTCCCAATTGACGTAAGGAAATGTATGACCCAACAGAATGAGCAGCAGAGAAACCGCATGTTGAGCCTGCTGCGCGAAGGTGAGCGCCGCATGTTGGTTCAATTGGCCGGGCTGCTGCGCACGACCGCCGATGAAATCAATGCCGAGCTGGAGAAAGAGGAGCTGATGGCCACCCTGGAGCAGCCCATTACAGTGGAGTATCTCAACGGCGTGGTGCAGCACCATCTGTTCGAGCGCAAACACAAGGGAGATATGGTGGTTGCCCAGCAGATCCTGAGCGATTATCAGAGCGAGCTGGAAGCGCTGCAGGCCGCTCAGGCCCAGCCTGAAGAGGCTGTCGCAACTGACGAGAGCGGCGAAGAGCTCAAAGCCCAGGCTTGAGCGACGGGCAGGCCTGAATCCTTACCTCTGAATCAGCCGGCCTGCCAGCGCTGATCCCTCTTGCGGCCCCATCATGTCTGCCATGATGGGGCCGTGTCGTTTCTTCTGTTGCCTTCCCTTGTTGACCTTCACTTCTCGGTTTCAATCCAACTGATTCGTGCCTTAGCGCGCCTCTTGTGGCATGCCGTGCGGCACTTCGCGGGGGATGGGGAACACCTTGTCATAGCACCAGTTGTAGACGAAGGCATAGATCAGGTAGAAGACGACGAAGCCCAGATCCAGCACCAGCGCCTCCAGCAGGCTGACGCTCAGCCACCAGGACATGACCGGCAGCGCGACGATCAGCAGACCGCCCTCAAAGCCGAAGGTATGCAGCACCCGTTGCCACAGGGTTTTGTGGGTATGGCCCTGATATTTGAGCAGCAGCTTGTCGACCCCGATGTTGTAGATGTAGTTCCAGACGGTGGCCAGCACCGAGAAGAACAGTGCCAGCGGGCCCATATGGTTGAGCCCGACCCCGGTAACCCAGCTGGCCAGCGGGGCGGCAATCAGCAGGCCAATAAATTCAAAGCCAATGGCATGGCGCAGGCGATCGTTACGGGTACGCATAAGTCACTCTCTCAATCAGATTTATTCACGGATTGCTGGTTAATCTATAGATCTTTAGCGATAGATTCATGTTGGTATCCATCGCTAAAATAGATGGATGAGAGAGCTTGCCGGAGGGCCATAAGATGACGCCATCACTGGAACAACTGAGGATCTTGCTGGCGGCCGCCGAAACCGGCTCGTTTTCCGCTGCCGCCCGCAAGCTGGGCAAGGCGCAGTCGGTGGTGAGCAGCGCCATCGCCAATCTGGAGATCGATCTGGCGCTCACCCTGTTTGACCGCAGCGGCCGCTATCCGCAGCTGACGGAGGCGGGGGCCCGCATGGTGCAGGAGGCGGGGATCCTGCTGGCGCAGAGTGAACGGTTGCAGTCCATTGCCGGGGAGCTGGCGGCCGGGGTGGAGACGCGCCTCACCCTGGCCATCGATGATGACTCCCACCTCCCTTGGCTCGGCACCCTGCTGGAGGCGTTCGCCACTCGTTACCCGACAGTGGAGCTGGAGCTGCTCTTCCCGCTGATGGAGGATGTGACCGAGATGCTGGTGACCGGCCGGGCCCAGCTCGGCATCAGTTATCAGAAGGTGCATCCCCAGCGGGAGATTGTCGCCCATTCGCTGGGGGAGGTGACCATGCCGCTGGTGGTGTCACCGGATCATCCGCTGGCCCGCAAGCAGCCGCTGCGGGAGGTCGATCTGCAGGGGGCACGCCAGCTGATGGTGACCGGCCGACGGGAAGGGAGCGAGCGTCAGCGTTTTCGCATCTCGGCTCAGGTGTGGTGGGTCGAGGGGGATCTCGGGGTGCTGGAGCTGGTCAAGCGGGGCCTTGGCTGGTCCGCCATTCCGGAATTTCTGCTGCATCAACCGCTGAAGCGGGGCGAGGTGGTGGTGCTGGAGCCGGACTTTATCGCCAGCCACGCGCTGGCGCTGGAGCTGCAGTGGCATCGCGCCCGCCCGCTGGGGCAGGCGGGGCGCTGGCTGAAGGAGGCACTGCTGGCGCGGGTGCCTCGCTAGCAGACCTTACTCGGTCAGGGCGTAAGGCAGGGGTTGCAGGGTGAGGCGGGAGCCTTCGTCCTGCTTGAGGCGGAATTGGGCGTCAGCCTCGGTATCTTTCGGCAGTACGGCGGTGAGCCACACCTGCCCGGCCTGTTGCCAGGCGTTGAGCACCATGCCGCTGCGGCGCCAGTTGTCACCCAGTTGCAGCTCCAGGGTATCGCCGCTGGCAACCGGCTCGCCGGTAGTGCCCGCCAGCAGGAACAGGGCGCGGTTGTTGGCGCCGCGATACTTGGCGCGGGCCACTGTCTCCTGCCCCATGTAGCAGCCCTTGTTGAAGCTGATACCGTCCAGTGCCTGCAGGTTGAGCATCTGCGGGATGAACTCCCCCTGATGCACCGCCTCCATGTGCGGCAGACCCGCCTTGATCTCGAGCCCCCACCAGAGTGACTCGTCACCTTGCGGCAGGGCGTCGGCTTGTTGATTGCTCACCAGCAGCCAGCGATCCTGCTCAATCTTCACCGCCATGCCGCCGTCGATAAGACCGCTCTGCAGAAGGCCAAATTGCGCGGCGATCCAGCCATCGCTGCCCGTACCGGCGATCCCGGTAGCGTGACGCTCATCGGCGGTGATCTCGACCTTGGAGAAAACGGCAAATTTCTTCAGCTCCGGCAGTTGGCGCTCCAGCACCGAAGAGCTGGTCAGCAGCAGCAGGCTGTCGTCGAGGCAGAGCAGGCGGAAATTGCTCCACAGCTTGCCCTTGGGATCACAGTGGCCACCCGGGGTCTGTTGCCCCGGTTGCAGGGCGTTGACATCACAGGTGACCTGACCTTGCAGATATTTGACGCGATCCTGGCCGCTGATACGGGTGATGGCCAGCTTGGTCAGGGAGAAGCGGGTCGGCTCGGCAGGAAAAACAGGTGGTTGCAGGCTCACGATGGTATTCCAGAGAGAAAGTATGTGAGCTGCATGGTAAAGACGTAACTAATGTTTGTCAGCCGGAAAATCCAGCTGGTACCATCCCCCGGTCTTTGTAAGGAGAGTGCCATGTTGAGCCCAGTTGAAAAATCCCGCCTGAAGTGGGCCTGCCGTCGCGGTATGCTCGAGCTGGATGTGATCTTTATGCCCTTTTTCGAACACGAGTTCGACTCCCTGAGCGAAGCCGATCAGCAGACCTTTATCCGCCTGCTGGCGAGCGACGATCCGGATCTGTTCAAATGGTGCATGGGTCATGGTGTCCCTGCCGATCCCGCATTTGCCGCCATGATCCCGATGATCCTGGAGCGCAATCAGGCGCGCCACGACCGCCAGGGGTAATACCGTGGAGCGGGTGATCATGACGGTTCACCCCTCCCGCCATCAGCAATGTTTGCTGGTGGCCCTCTTTCTGTTGCTGCTCTGGCCGGTGGCTGGCCTGATTGCCGGTTGGCAGTGGGCGCTGTTGCTGCCCGTCTGGCTGGCGGCGCTCTGGTTGAGCTGGCGGGCGCTCGCCGCGCCCCCGTTCGAGCTTGTCTGGGATGGTCAGTGGCTACAGTGGCAAGGTTGCCGCTATCAGCTCGGCAAGAAAAGCCGTATTTTGCCCGGCGTGCTCAGGCTGGCGCTTTGCCCCGAGCCGGAAGGCTCTGAATCGGCGTCGCCACGGCAACTGTGGCTCTTCTCCGACGCCCTTCCCCCCGAACATTACCGCCTGCTGGCGCGAGCCATCCACTTTCTGCCGTCCCGGCGCTGACGCCTGCTTTCCGTGATGACCATGCGCTGATTTATCGCGATAAGCTGTTGCCATGTGGCTGGCGACACTCTTTTTGTGGCTGAAAAGCGGTTGAAAACAAGTGACCCCGCCGGGGCGGGGTCACTGATTGTTGCAACGCTTGGCTGGAAGGGGATTAATCCCGCTCCGGGGTCAGCACGGTCGGCTTGGAGTCCGGCAGCATATCCGGATAATCCAGGTTGTAGTGCAGGCCGCGGGACTCCTTGCGCTGCAGGGCGCAGTTGACGATAAGCTCGGCCACCTGCAGCAGGTTGCGCAGCTCCAGCAGGTTGTTGGAGACGCGGAAGTTGGCGTAGTACTCCTGCACCTCCTGCTTGAGCAGGTCGATGCGGCGCTTGGCGCGGGCCAGGCGTTTGTTGGTACGCACTATTCCCACGTAGTCCCACATCATCAACCGCAGCTCGTGCCAGTTGTGCTGGATCACCACCAGTTCGTCGGAATCTTCCACCTTGCTCTCGTCCCACACCGGCAGGCGCGGCGGCTCCACGCTCATCGGCAGCTTGGCCAGAATGTCGGCCCCCGCCTGATGGGCATAAACCACGCATTCCAGCAGGGAGTTGGAGGCCATGCGGTTGGCGCCGTGCAGACCGGTGTAGGTCACTTCGCCGATGGCGTAGAGGCCGGGGATATCGGTCTGGCCGTTGTTGTCGATCATCACGCCGCCACAGGTATAGTGGGCGGCCGGCACGATGGGCATCGGCTCCTTGGTGATGTCGATGCCGACCGCGAGGCAGCGCTCATAAATGGTCGGGAAGTGCTTGATGATGAAATCGGCCGGTTTGTGGCTGATGTCCAGATACATGCAATCCGCCCCGAGCCGCTTCATCTCGTGGTCGATGGCGCGGGCGACGATATCCCGCGGCGCCAGCTCGGCCCGCTCGTCAAACTCCTGCATAAAGCGGCTGCCGTCCGGGCGGCGCAGATAGGCCCCCTCGCCACGCAGCGCTTCGGTCAGCAGGAAGTTGGGGTCATCGGGGTGGAACAGACTGGTGGGGTGGAACTGGTTGAACTCCAGGTTCGCCACCCGGCAGCCGGCCCGCCATGCCATCGCGATGCCATCGCCAGAGCTCACATCCGGGTTGGAAGTGTACTGGTAGACCTTGGAGGCGCCGCCGGTGGCCAGTGCCACGAAACGGGCGCGGATAACCTCGACCTGCTCGGCGTTGCGGTTCCAGACGTAGGCCCCCAGCACCTTGTTGCCCGGCAGGTTGAGCTTGCGGGTGGTGATGAGGTCGACCGCGTTGAAGCGCTCCATCAGCTGGATATTGGGGTGAGCGCGCACCTGATCGATCAGGGTCAGTTGCACCGCCTTGCCGGTGGCGTCGGCCGCGTGGAAGATGCGGCGATGGCTGTGGCCCCCTTCCCGGGTGAGGTGGTACTGGGATTCACCATCGGCGTTCTCCTCCTGATCGAAGGGGACCCCTTGCTGAATGAGCCACTGGATGGACTCGCGGGCGTGGCGAGCGGTGAATTCGACCACTGCCGGGTCACACAACCCGGCGCCCGCGTTGAGCGTGTCGCTCACGTGGGATTCGATGCTGTCGGTTTCGTCGAAAACGGCAGCGATGCCTCCTTGCGCATAGAAAGTGGCCCCTTCACTGATGGGCCCCTTGCTCAGAACCAGGACTTTGGCGTGGTCTGCCAATCGCAACGCGAGGGACAAACCAGCGGCACCGCTGCCAATGATCAGTACATCGCAAAGGTATTCAACACTTGCTTTCATAAGTATCATTGGCCTGGATTAAGAACTGGCACCATGGTAGCCCAAGCGAGGGCGAGGATGCAGCCTGCATCACATTTTTTTCAATTGAAGCGAACTTTCTCTGATTCTCCCTGTCTGAACTTGTGCGCTTAGGAAGGGCCGGAAAAGAAAAACGATAACCTGATGGGGGTTTTACGGCTCTGATGAGCGACCAGAATCTACTGGACGAACAGCTGGTTGAACGGGTCCAGCGCGGCGATAAAGCAGCTTTCAACCTGTTGGTAAAAAAATACCAGCATAAGGTGGTCAACCTGGTTGCCAGGTATGTCAACAATCCCGGTGATGTGCCCGATGTGGCGCAAGAGGCCTTTATAAAAGCCTACCGTGCATTGCCGACATTCCGTGGCGAAAGTGCTTTTTACACCTGGTTGTACCGAATTGCCGTGAACACGGCGAAGAATTATCTCACCTCCCTGGGGCGCAGGCCGCCCAGCAGTGATGTGGAGGCTGACGAAGCGGAGTCTTATGGTGGTGGTGAAGCCTTGCAAGAGGTCTCAACCCCCGAAAACCTGGCGCTGACTGACGAGATCAAACGCACCGTGTTTTCAGCCATAGAGGCATTGCCGGAAGACCTGAGGACAGCTATCACCCTTCGCGAACTGGAAGGGCTGAGCTACGAAGAGATTGCCGAAATCATGGATTGCCCAGTGGGTACGGTCAGATCCCGTATCTTCCGGGCGAGGGAAGCAATCGATAAAAAGCTGCAACCTCTGATCGAGAATTAACTGGGGAAAGACGGGTTAACTTATGGCAAATAAAGAGCAAATCTCTGCCCTGATGGATGGTGACCTGAGTGACGCAGAGGTACTGAACGAGCTGGAGATGGACTCCGACTTGCAAGATACCTGGGGTCGTTACCACCTGATCGGCGATGCCATGCGGGGTGACCTGCCGGTCAATCTGCAACTGGATCTCAGTGACAGCATCATGGCTGCGCTGGAGGATGAGCCCACCATACTGGCACCCAAGCCGGTCGAGACGGCTCCCGTGCTGCAACCTGCCGTTGCACCGGTCAAGACAGATTCTAATGTGGTTCCGTTGTTCCGCCGTGTCGGTCAGCAGCTGGGTCAATATGCCATTGCGGCATCCGTGGCCGCTGCCGTTATCTTCGGGGTGCAGCAGTATCAGGGACAGGATGGCGTTCCGGCCAATCCGGTGCTCAATACCATTCCAATCGGTGGCAGTGCGGCACCTGTGAGTGTTCACTATCCGCAACAGGATGGCGCCCGTGCCCGTCAGCAAGGGCTGACCGAACAGCAGATGCAGGAGCAGCGGGAGCGGATCAACGCCTTCCTGCGTGACCACCAGTTGCAGCAGCGCCTGTTGCAAGACAGACAGCTCCAACAATAACGAATTGTCAGGGATACAAACGTGCGCCAGTCCAGCCGTATTTTGCTGGCCTCTCTCCTGCTGATCAGTGCCAAGGCCTCGGCCGACGATAAGTCGGCCGAGGCCTTGTTGCAGCAGATGCAGAGTGCCGTGCAGCAACAGAATTTCGAGTTGTCCATGGTCAAGGCCCGTCAGGGGCGTCTTGAACCGATCCGGATCAGCCATGCCGTGATCAACGGCAAGGAAGTGGCCCACCTCAGTTACCTTGACGGCAAGGCGATCGAGTATCTCCAGCGCCAGAACGAATACACCTTCTTTGAAAACAGCCACGATCCCTACACCCTGAAGGATGCCCGCTTCCCCGGCATCTGGTCGACCCTGGTGAAGATGCCGCTGGCGCAGGTGCTGGAGAGCTATGATCCTGTGCTGGCCGGTCGCAGCCGGGTCGCCGGTGTGGTGGCACAGGTGGTGAGGCTGGTGCCTAAAGAGGCCGACAAATATGGTTTCGTGCTCTGGATTGACGAGCAGAGCCACTTGCTGCTGCGGATCGACATGGTCGAGCGGGAAGGCAATCTGGTGGAGCAGGTACTTGGTGTCGAACTGGATCTGCAGAGCAAACCGGCCCCCTGGCTGGTGAAGCTGGCCAACAGCAAGCAGCCTCCGGCGCTGGCGCTGGAGGATGCCTATCCGGCGCCGCAACAGCAGTTGAACTGGCAGATCACCTGGTTGCCCGATGGCTTCAAGGTGCTGTCGCAAGACCGGCACCAGCTGGTGACCACCAGTATGCCGGTGGATTACATGATGCTCTCCGACGGGCTGGTGGATCTCTCGGTCTACGTCTCCCGGGTCGATCCCAAGCAGGCGGTGCGCCAGCAGCTGATCCGCCAGGGGGCAACCTCGCTGGTGAGCTATGTCAACGAGGTGGGGGTCGAGATCACCGTGGTCGGCGAGGTGCCTGCCGAAACCGCCAAGCGCATCGCCGAGTCGGTCCAGCCGCTGGCACGCAACGAAGCGGTGCAGTAACGGGGGCTGCGGGGTTGTTCCCCGCTTGCCGAGCGTGGCGAGTCATGGTCAGATCCCCTGATTGTGTGAACCCGAGGTGTTGCCGTGAATGAGATGAGTGAAGAGCTGGCGACCGTGGTGGCCATTGAGGGTGACCATGCCTGGGTGGAGTGCGAGCGTCGCTCCGCCTGCAGTGGTTGTCAGCAGCAATCCAACTGCGGTACCGGCACCGTGGCCAAGGCGTTTCCCCTGAAAGCTCCCCGCTTGCGAGTCAGGCTGACCGCCGAGGTGCGGGTTGGCCAGCAAGTGAGGCTCGGTATCCCGCAAGAGAGTCTGCTGCGCGGGGCTGCGCTGGTCTACGTGCTGCCGCTGTTCTGTCTGTTGGCCGGCGCCTTGCTGGGGCAGCTCTGGCTGGCGCCGCTGCTCTCGGGCGGGGAGGGGATTACCATTCTCTGCTGCCTGCTGGGGGGCGTGCTGGGCTTTTTACTGGTTCGTTACTTTTCCAACCGCCTGGATCAGGGGCGCTACGGCCCGCAGATGCTCGGCGTTGTGGTTCCCGTCCGTACCCTCTCCTGACTGAACAGGCGCTATTTCACTGGCGTTGGCGACTAAAGAATGGCCGTCAGCCGGGTTATCCAGTAAAATCGCGCCTCCATAACTGACCTTAACTAATTTTGAGTGACTCTTGCTCGATGAAACACATTCGTAACTTTTCGATTATTGCGCACATCGACCACGGTAAATCGACCCTGTCGGACCGTCTGATCCAGACTTGCGGTGGCTTGTCCGACCGCGAGATGCAGGCTCAGGTGCTTGACTCCATGGATCTGGAGCGCGAGCGCGGCATTACCATCAAAGCACAGAGTGTGACCCTGAACTACCAGGCACAAGACGGTAACACCTACCAGCTGAACTTTATCGACACCCCGGGCCACGTGGATTTCTCCTACGAGGTCTCCCGCTCTTTGGCGGCCTGTGAAGGGGCGCTGCTGGTGGTGGATGCCGGCCAGGGGGTTGAGGCACAGACTCTGGCCAACTGCTATACCGCCATGGAAATGGATCTGGAAGTGGTGCCGGTGCTGAACAAGATTGACCTGCCGGCTGCTGAGCCGGAGCGGGTTGCCGAGGAGATCGAAGACATCGTCGGTATCGACGCGGTCGATGCGGTGCGCTGCTCCGCCAAGACCGGTCTGGGTGTTGATCTGGTGCTGGAAGAGATCGTTGCCAAGATCCCGGCGCCGGAAGGTGACCCGGATGCCCCGCTGCAGGCGCTGATCATCGACTCCTGGTTCGACTCCTATCTGGGCGTTGTCTCTTTGGTGCGGATCAAGAACGGTTCCCTGAAGAAGAACGACAAGATCAAGGTGATGAGCACTGGTCAGGTGTGGGGTGTCGATCGTATCGGTATCTTCACGCCCAAGCAGGTGGATACCCAGGGTCTGGGTTGCGGCGAGGTAGGTTGGGTTGTCTGCGGTATCAAGGACATCCACGGCGCGCCGGTGGGCGATACCCTGACTCAGGCCAAGAATGGTGCCGACAAGGCGCTGGCTGGCTTCAAGAAGGTGAAGCCGCAGGTTTATGCGGGTCTGTTCCCTATCTCCAGCGATGACTACGAGTCGTTCCGTGACGCCCTCGACAAGCTCTCCCTGAACGATGCCTCCCTGTTCTTCGAACCTGAGAGCTCTACTGCACTGGGCTTCGGCTTCCGTTGCGGCTTCCTCGGCATGCTGCACATGGAGATCATTCAGGAGCGTCTGGAGCGTGAATACGATCTGGATCTGATCACCACGGCGCCGACCGTAGTGTACGAGATCGAGCTGACCGACGGCTCCACCATCCATATCGACAGCCCGGCCCAGATGCCCGCCATCACCAGCATCAAGGAGATGCGCGAGCCGATCGCCGAGTGTCATATCCTGCTGCCGCAGGAGTACATGGGCAACGTGATCACCCTCTGTATCGAGAAGCGTGGCGTGCAGACCAACATGGTCTACCACGGCAAGCAGGTGGCGCTGACCTATGAAATCCCGATGGCGGAAGTGGTGCTCGACTTCTTCGACCGTCTGAAATCCACCAGTCGTGGTTACGCCTCGCTGGACTATGGCTTCAAGCGTTTCGAAACCTCCGACATGGTCCGTCTGGATATCATGATCAACGGTGAGCGCGTCGATGCCCTGGCCATCATCACCCACAAGGACAACGCCCAGTATCGCGGTCGTCAGGTGGTGGAGAAGATGCGCGAGCTGATCCCGCGCCAGATGTTCGATATCGCCATTCAGGCGGCCATCGGCAACCAGATCATCGCTCGCAGCACTGTCAAGGCTCTGCGTAAAGACGTAACCGCCAAGTGTTACGGTGGTGACGTGAGTCGTAAGAAGAAACTGCTGAACAAGCAGAAAGAAGGTAAGAAGCGGATGAAGTCCCTCGGCCGTGTCGACGTGCCGCAGGAAGCCTTCCTCGCGATTCTCCACGTCGGAAAGGATTAATAGATGGCAAGCACGTTTTCCCTGATCCTGGTGGTGGTCTGCGCGATCACCGGTGTTATCTGGTGTCTGGACAAGATGATTTGGTCCAAGCAGCGCGCCGCCAAGATTGCCGTGGCTCGTGCCCATGGCGGTGCCCACCTGGATGAGAAGACCCTGGCCAAGGTCGCCCCCGTGCCGGTCTGGATTGAGCAGACCGCCGGGGTCTTCCCGGTCATCACCTTTGTGCTGATCCTGCGTTCGTTCATTTTTGAACCGTTCCAGATCCCGTCAGGTTCCATGATGCCCACCCTGCTGGTGGGCGACTTCATCCTGGTGGAAAAATTTGCCTACGGTCTGCGGGACCCGGTGACCAACACCAAGTTCCTCGAGACTGGCGAGCCCAAGCGTGGCGACGTGGTGGTGTTCAAGTATCCTCTTGAACCGCGCGTTGACTACATCAAGCGGGTGGTCGGCATGCCGGGTGATCGGGTCATCTATCGCAACAAGGAGCTGATGATCCGGCCCAAGTGCGAAGAGCAGGAAGGGAAAACGTGTCCGGGCTTCAAGAAGCTCGACGTCAAGTTTGAACAAAGAGGCGAATTTACCCAGATGGGGATCCCCCTTGATCGCTATACCGAGCAGTTGGGTGATGTCTCCCACGAGACCCTGCGCAATCCACTGATGCCCGACATGGTTGGCCGTTACTATCGCCAGCCCGGCACCTACCCCGACGAGTGGGTGGTACCGGAAGGCCAGTATTTCGTGATGGGCGACAACCGCGACAACAGCACCGACAGCCGCTTCTGGGGCTTTGTGCCCGAGCAGAATCTGGTCGGCAAGGCGGTCGCTATCTGGATAAGTTTTGAATTCGAGCGCGAAGAAGGCTCCCTGCTGCCAAGTTGGGTACCGACAGGTGTGCGCTTCAACCGCATTGGCGGAATCAAGTAAATGAATATCAAGATGAACAGACTGCAGTCCCGTCTCGGGCATGTCTTTGCGGATCTGGAACTGCTGACCCGGGCGCTGACTCACCGCAGCGCCGGTTCCCGTCACAATGAACGACTGGAATTTCTGGGGGACTCCATTTTGAGTCTGGTGATTGCCGACGATCTGTTCCACCGCTTCCCGCAAGCGGCGGAAGGGGATCTCAGCCGGATGCGCGCCACCCTGGTGCGCGAGAAGACCCTGGCCGAACTGGGCCGGGAGTTTGACCTCGGGGATCACTTGATCCTCGGTCCCGGCGAACTCAAGAGCGGCGGTTTTCGCCGCGAATCCATTCTGGCCGATACGGTCGAGGCGGTGATCGGTGCCGTCTATCTGGATACCAATCTTGAGACGGTGCGGACACTGCTGCTGAGCTGGTATGCCAGCCGCCTGGAAGAGATCAAGCCGGGCATCGAGCAGAAAGATCCCAAGACCCGTCTGCAAGAAATTTTGCAGGGAAGCCGCAAATCCCTGCCGACCTACACCGTGACCAACGTCAAGGGCGAGGCCCACAACCAGGAGTTCACCGTCCAGTGTGACGTGGAAGGTCTGGATGGTCCCCTCGTCGGGGTCGGCACCAGCCGTCGCAAGGCCGAACAGGCCGCTGCGCAGCAAGCATTGGAAAAACTGTCATGACAGATACTACCTATTGCGGCTTTGTCGCCATCGTGGGCCGCCCCAACGTGGGCAAGTCCACCCTGCTCAACAAGCTGCTTGGCCAGAAGGTCAGCATCACCTCGAAGAAGCCCCAGACCACCCGTCACCGGATTTTGGGGATCGACACCGAGGATAACTACCAGACCATCTATGTCGACACCCCGGGTCTGCACATTGAAGAGAAACGGGCCATCAACCGCCTGATGAACCGTGCCGCCACCAGTTCGCTGGGGGATGTGGCCATGGTGGTGTTCATGGTCGACGGTACCCACTGGACCAAAGACGACGAGATGGTGCTGGGCAAGCTGCGCAATCTCAAGTGCCCTGTGGTACTGGCGGTCAACAAGATCGACAACGTCAAAGAGAAAGAAGATCTGCTGCCCCACCTCGAGTGGCTGGGCCAACAGATGAACTTCGCCCATATTCTGCCCATCAGTGCCGAAAAAGGCACCAACGTGGAGAAGATCCGCGAGTGGGCCAAGGATCTGCTGCCGGAAAACGTCCACTTCTTCCCGGAAGATTACGTGACCGACCGCTCCTCCCGCTTTATGGCCTCCGAAATCATCCGCGAGAAACTGATGCGCTTCACCGGCGAGGAGCTGCCCTACTCGGTGACGGTGGAGATCGAACGCTTCAAGGTGGAAGAGAACGGCCTCTACCACATCCACGGCCTCATTCTGGTCGAGCGTGATGGCCAGAAGAAGATGGTCATCGGCAACAAGGGCGAGAAGATCAAGACCATCGGCACCGAAGCGCGCCTCGATATGGAACGTCTGTTCCAGAACAAGGTGCACCTGGAGCTGTGGGTCAAGGTCAAATCCGGTTGGGCTGACGATGAGCGCGCCCTGCGCAGCCTCGGGTATGGCGACGACTGATTGCTGACCCCGGCTTTCGTCATCCACAGTCGGCCCTATCGGGAGACCAGCCAGCTGGTCGAGGTCTTCACCCAGGATAGTGGCCGATTTACTCTGGTGGCTCGCGGTTCTCGCGGGCCACGCTCCCCTCTCAAGGGGCTGCTGCAACCTTTTACCCTGCTCACCATCGCCTGGCGCGGCAAGGGGGATCTCAAGAACCTCACCCAGGTCGAATGCCCGGATCACTCCCTGCGTCTCGGCGGCGATCGTCTCTTCTACGGCCTCTATCTCAACGAGCTGGTCTACTACCTGCTGGAAGCGCACACCCCGTTCCCCGAAGTGTTCGATGCCTATGCCCGTGCCATCATGGCGCTGGCCGATGGCGAGACGCCGGAGCTGCCGCTGCGTCGCTTCGAGTTCCTGCTGTTGCAGGCGCTCGGCTATGCGGTGGATTTCGAATACACGGCGGACGACGAGTCCCCCATCGAGCCGACCCTGCTCTATGGCTTCGAGCGTGAATTGGGCTTTGTTGCTTGCGAGCGGGCGCCGGATCCCCGTACCCTGTTTCTCGGTGCCCACCTGCTCGCCTTTGCCGAGGGACGTTTCGATACCCCTCCCTTGCTGCAGGCGGCCAAACGTTTCAGCCGATTGGCACTGCAACCCTATCTGGGCAAGCGTCAGCTAAAGAGTCGGGAGCTGTTTTTAAAACGCAAAGCCAGTATGCAAGGCTGACACAGATTACAGACATACGGATATTGGCGCGGTGTGATTCGCTGACCGCGCAGTCAACAGATGAAGCCTTTCAAGGAGTTCTCAATGAGTGAAATCTATCTGGGTGTGAACATCGACCATATCGCCACCCTGCGCAACGCCCGTGGCACCCAGTATCCTGATCCGGTACAGGCCGCATTCGTGGCCGAGCAGGCGGGGGCCGATGGCATTACCGTGCATCTGCGTGAAGATCGTCGCCACATCACCGACCGCGATGTGGATATCCTGCGCCAGACTATCCAGACGAGGATGAACCTGGAGATGGCAGTGACCGAAGAGATGATCGGCATCGCCTGCCGCATCAAGCCCCACTTCGTCTGTCTGGTGCCGGAGAAGCGCACCGAAGTGACCACCGAGGGCGGTCTGGACGTGGCCGGCCAGCTGGACAAGGTGACTGACGCCGTTGCCCGCCTCTCTGCTGTGGGTGCCCAGGTATCCCTCTTTATCGACGCCGATCCCATCCAGATTGATGCGGCTGCCGAGAGTGGTGCCCCCTTTATCGAGATCCACACCGGCCGTTACGCCGATGCCACCACAGATGCAGAGCGCAACGCCGAGTTCAAGCGCATCGCCGCCGGTGCCTCCTATGCCGCTGGCAAGGGGCTCAAGGTCAATGCCGGCCACGGTCTGCACTACCACAACGTCAAGGCCATCGCCGCCATCCCCGAGCTTTATGAACTCAATATCGGCCACGCCATCATCGGCCGCGCCGCCTTCGATGGTCTGGCCAAAGCCGTGAGCGACATGCGCCTGCTGATGCAGGAAGCCCGTCAGGGGATCTGACCCATCAGACAGGCGGCCTGATACAGGCTGCCAAAAATAACAAGGGACGCCACGGCGTCCTTTGTTATTTCAGGCGTTGTTCAAGTGAGGGCAATGGGCTGGCGGCTATAGAGCTGTAATAACCCAGCACAATCGGCTATAAGCAGTTGATGTCAAAAGGGTTACACTGGTTGACCCTGTGAATTGGACGAGATTGTTATGGATCACCCCCTGTACCACCCCGATATCACCGAACTTGAACCTGTAGCCCGCGCGGCGGGGGCGGCCATCATGGCCATCTACAGCCAGCCCTTCGCGGTGGAGTACAAGAGCGACGAGAGCCCGCTTACCGCTGCCGACAAGGGGGCTCATGAGGTGATAGTGCAGGGGTTGGCACAGCTGACTCCGGATATTCCCGTACTGTCTGAGGAGTCGGGGCCCGAGGTGATGGCGGTGCGCCACGGCTGGTCACGCTACTGGCTGGTGGATCCCCTCGATGGCACCAAGGAGTTTGTCTCCCGCAACGGCGAGTTCACCGTCAATATCGCGCTGATTGAAGAGGGGACGCCGCGCTGGGGGCTGGTCTATGCCCCAGTGCTGGACAAGCTCTGGTATGGCGGAAAGGGCGTGGGGGCCTGGCGTATCGCCGATGGCAAGCGCGAGCCTATCCAGACCCGGCCTCATCGTGAAGGCGAGGCGTGGCGAGTGGTGGGCAGTCGCAACCACCTGTCGCAGGAGACCCTCGATTTCTTGGCTCCTTTTGGCGAGATCGAGCTGGTATCGATGGGCAGCTCCCTCAAGTTCTGCATCATTGCCGAGGGGGGCGCCGAGCTTTATCCGCGCCTCGCACCGACCTGCGAATGGGATACCGGCGCGGCGCAGGCTGTGCTGGAGGGGGCGGGTGGCAGCGTCACCCAGCTCGATGGCTCACCCCTTGCCTACAACAAGCCCGATATCCTCAATCCCTGGTTTGTCGCCAAGGCATAAACGAGATATCGGGATGCAAAAAGGCCGGACTGGAATGAACTTCCAGTCCGGCCTTTTTTATTTCGCTATGCGCTTTGCGGTCAGAAGACCTTTTTGAACGGCTTGATGGTCACTTTGGCATAGACACCGGCGGCCACATAAGGGTCGGCATCGGCCCAGGCCTTGGCGTCAGCCAGTGAGGCAAATTCGGCGATGACGGTGCTGCCGGTAAAGCCGGCATCGGCCGGATCCTCGGCATCGATGGCCGGGTGTGGGCCGGCAGTCAGCAGCCGACCTTCATCCTGCAGGGCTTGCAGGCGAGCCAGATGGGCAGGGCGAACTTGCTTGCGCAGTGGCAGGCTATCGGGGACATCTTCGGAGTAGATGAGATACCACATGAGACAATCCTTTTCTGATGAGGGTTACTTTTTGAGTTCGTCTTTTTGCTGGGACAACTGCTCGGCAGGGATGTGGCGGTAGAGGTAGACGCCGCTCAGCAGGGTAAAGACCAGCGTCATCCCCAGCAGGCCGAACACCTTGAAGTTGACCCACATCTCTTGCGGCATGTTGAATGCCACATAGAGGTTGAGCAGGCCACAGACGGTAAAGAAGCCGACCCAGCCGAGATTGACCTTGTCCCAGACTGCATCGGGTGCCTGCAGTTCCTTGGCCAACATCTGTTTGATCAGATTCTTGCCAAAGCCGTAGCGGCTGATGAGCAGACCCAGTGCGAACAGCACGTTGATGACAGTCACTTTCCACTTGATGAAGGTGTCATCGTGGAAGAAGACGGTGAGGCCGCCGAAGAAGCCGACCAGCAGGAAGGTAAAGAGCTGCATCTTCTCGACTTTGCGATAGCGGATCCAGCTATAGGCGAGCTGCAGACCGGTGACCACCACCAGTGCGCCGGTAGCCATGTAGATGTCGTAGAACTTGTAGACCGCGAAGAAAACGATAAGTGGAATAAATTCAATAAATTGCTTCATGTCTGGCGCCTAGTCCTCAAAGATGGCCTGCAAATTTCGCCCAGTCTACCTGCATGGCGGACAACGGCAAATGAATAAGACCGCTCATTTTTACGCCGGTTCCGTGCCGTCGCCAAACAGTTGGCGTGCAATGGATATCCCCAGTCGCTGCTGATCGGCCAGCAGGTCGCGGATATGGCGCTCTTCAATCAGAGGGTTGAGCAGCACGGCGCGCAGCAGGGTGAGCGGTTGGGCACCGTAGCGTACCACCGCTCGTTGGGTGCGGGAGACAAAGCTGTGCCCCTCGGCCCGCTGGGCTTTTTGCAGGGACACGTTGAAGTCGTTGATCTGCGCATTGGCCGTCTCATCCAGCACCTTGCCCTGCAGATGGGGCGGGATGCAGCGATAGGAGAGCAGGTTCATCACCGGAGCAGACATCAACTCGAAGGCGGGGTCGCTTTCGATGAGCTCGGCCATCAGTCTGGCTCGGTCGTAGTTGGCTTCGATAAGCTCGGCATAGCCTTGCTGGCCGAAGAGCTGGAAGGCGGCATCCAGATAGAGGGCGTTGGCCGGGCGGGTGCCCTCCAGGGTAAAGCGACCCTGATCGAACGAGGTGGCGCGAATGGCATAGGGCGCCTCCCGCTTGACCGCCATCATCAGGTCGGGCTGGCGGCAGAGCAGCATGCCGGTACCGAGCGGCACCAGAAGTTGCTTGTGACCATCCAGGGTGACGGTGTCGGCCTGCTCTATTCCGGCTAGCAGACCTTGATAGCGGGGGGAGAAGAGGGTCGGGCCACCCCAGGCAGCATCCACGTGGAAGTGGATCTGCTCTCGTTCGGCAATGGCCGCCAGCTCAGGCAGGGGATCGATGGAGCCAAAGTCGGTGCTACCGGCTACGCCGACCAGCGCCAGTACTTTCAATTTCTGCTCTTTGCACTGGATCAGCGCCTGTTCCAGCGCAGCCAGACTGAGCCGGTTCTGCTCGTCGGTCTCGAGGCGCCAGACGCTGCGGGCGCCCAGTCCCAGCAGATCCATCCCCTTGTCGAAGGAGTAGTGCATCAGCCGGGAGCCCAGAATGACTGCACCGCGATAGCCTTGCTCATAGAGCGCGAACAGGTTGTCGCCGCAGGCGCGGTTGCGGGCCAGCCAGAGAGCTGTGACGTTGGCGATGGTGCCGCCGCTGGTCATGACGCCGAGGGCGGCATCCTTGGCATGCATCTGCTCGCCGTAGAAGGCATCGTCCCTGCCATAGATGAGGCGGTGCAGCTTGGCCAGCACCTCCCGCTCCAGAAAGCTGAGCAGGCGGGAGGACTCCATCTTCATCGGATTCTGGTTGAGCATCACCAGCAGGCGCGACAGCTCGGCGGTATAGGCCGGCAGGGGCGCCGTCATGTGGCCCATGTAGCGTGGCGAGGTGAGGTGCGAGGCGCCGGGTACCAGAGTAGCCAGCCGCGCCAGATACTCCTCGATAGGTTGGCCGACTGCAGGCATGCGGGATTGATCGAGCTGGTGGGTGAACAGGTCGCGCTGATAGGGGGCCTGACTGTCGTCGGAGTGGTGGAAGCTCTCCAGCAAGGTGTTCATCGCCTCGCCAAAGGCGGGATCCGCTTGTGCAAACAACTCAGTCAACTTCATCAGGTTCTCCAGACCAGGTCACCGGGTTAGGTGTCTATGCCGCTTGTCTCGGGCATCGGCGGCAGAGCATACACCAAAGGGGGGCGGGTGACAGCCACCCCATTTTTTAAGCGAACACTTGTACTCCGAAATGGTGCTGGGTAGAGTGAGCCACAGTTATTGTGGAGTCGATGTTATGAGTGGTGTGATGGATTACTCCCCCCGGGAGGAGCTGGCAAACCGGCTGAGTCACGGTGCGGGATTGTTGCTGGGGATTGTCGGGCTGGTGCTGTTGCTCATCAAGGGATGGGGACAGGGTACGCAGGCGCTGGTGAGCTACAGCCTCTATGGCGGCAGTTTGGTATTGCTCTATCTCGCCTCGACCCTCTATCACAGCATGGCTGAAGGGCGTGCCAGACGCTGGTGCAAGGTGTTTGATCACTGTGCCATCTATCTGCTGATTGCCGGCACCTATACCCCCTTTCTGCTGGTGGCGCTCGATACGCCGTTGGCGAAGGGGTTGATGGTGGTGATCTGGGCCCTGGCGCTGGCCGGGGTGGTGTTCAAGCTGGTGTTTATCAACCGCTTCAAGAAGTTGTCGCTCTTTACCTACCTGATGTTGGGCTGGCTGTCGCTGGTGGTCATCTACCAGCTCTATATCCATCTGGCCGGTGAGGGGTTGTTGCTGCTCGGGCTTGGCGGCCTTATCTACAGCCTCGGGGTCATCTTCTATGTGGCCAAGCAGATCCCCTATAACCACGCCATCTGGCATCTCTTTGTGCTGGGTGGCAGCGTTTGTCACTTTATGGCCATTTACGGCTACGTCGCCTAACGTCTTGCAACTAGCCCTTAATTGGTATTTTTAGCGCGTAAAAGGATAAATTCGTGCGGTATCACACAGTTGGCATCAGTGTTTGCTGACAAGCTAGGGCCAGTTCAATTCGCAAAGGATGCACGAAATGAGTGAAATCGCGCTTTCCATCAGCATGTTGTCGCTGGTGGCAGTGCTAGGACTCTGGCTGGGAAACTGGCGAGTCTATGGCGTTGGCTTGGGAATAGGGGGGGTGTTGTTCGGCGGCATCATAGTAGGTCACTTTGCAGGCGCCTCCGATCTCGCGCTGGATGCACAAACGCTTCACTTTATTCAAGAATTTGGCCTGATCCTGTTTGTCTATACCATCGGCATCCAGGTCGGGCCGGGTTTCTTCTCGTCATTGCGCAGTTCGGGTCTCAAACTCAACGCCTTTGCCGCTTTGCTGGTCATCCTTGGCTGCGTGGTGGCTGCTGGCTTGCATCAATTTTTCGATGTGCCGTTGCCGGTCATTCTGGGGGTCTTCTCCGGTGCAGTGACCAATACGCCATCCCTCGGTGCGGGCCAACAGATCCTGGCCGAGCTGGGCGCCGCGCCCGGTTCTACCGGCCTGATGGGGATGGGATATGCGGTTGCCTATCCGTTTGGTATCTGTGGCATTTTGCTCACCATGTGGCTGGTCAGGGTCTTTTTTCGCATCAAGATCGACGATGAAGCCGCCCAGTTCGAGCTACAAACCGGTAAAACCAAGGAGAGCTTGCAGACCATCAACATCGCGGTGCGCAATCCCAACATGCACGGCCTGATGCTGAGCGAGATCCCGAGTCTCGACGAGTCTGATGTCATCTGTTCACGGCTCAAGCGTGGCGACGAGCTGATGGTGCCACGGCCGGAATCCCGTATCGAACTGGGTGACTTGTTACATCTGGTGGGTGAGCGCCACGCGCTGCACAAGGTGTTGCTGGTATTGGGGGAGGAGGTGGAGACCTCGCTCTCGACCCGCGGCACCGATCTGCG
This sequence comes from Aeromonas sp. R10-2, assembly GCF_040908445.1. Classification (NCBI taxonomy): domain Bacteria; kingdom Pseudomonadati; phylum Pseudomonadota; class Gammaproteobacteria; order Aeromonadales; family Aeromonadaceae; genus Aeromonas; species Aeromonas sp. R10-2. The sequence goes on from NZ_JBFODS010000014.1 coordinate 50,377, forward strand.
CGTCGAGCGGGTTGTGGTGACCAACGAGCAGGTTCTTGGCAAGAAGATCCGCGATCTGGACATCAAGCAGCGCTATGACGTGGTTATCTCCCGTCTCAACCGTGCAGGTATCGAACTGGTGCCGACCAGCCAGACCAGCCTGCAGTTTGGTGACATCCTCAACCTGGTTGGCCGTCTCGACGCCATCGAAGCGGTGACCAATGTGGTCGGCAACGTGCAGCAAAAACTGCAGCAGGTGCAGATGTTGCCGGTATTTATCGGGATTGGCCTCGGCGTATTGCTCGGTTCCATCCCCTTCTACCTGCCCGGTTTCCCGGCCGCTCTCAAATTGGGTTTGGCGGGTGGGCCGCTGGTGGTGGCGCTGATCCTGTCGCGGATCGGCAGCATCGGCAAGCTCTACTGGTTTATGCCCCCCAGCGCCAACCTGGCGCTACGGGAGATCGGCATCGTGCTGTTTCTGGCGGTGGTAGGATTCAAGTCCGGTGCCGGTTTTGTCGATACCCTGATCAACGGTGATGGCCCAGCCTGGATGCTCTACGGCATGGCGATCACCCTGATCCCGCTGCTGGTGGTCGGTGTGCTGGCGCGCCTCTACGGCAAGATGAACTATCTGACCCTGTGCGGCTTGCTGGCCGGCTCCATGACAGACCCTCCCGCGCTGGCCTTTGCCAACGCCATGCACCCGACCAGTGGCGCCAGTGCGCTCTCATACGCTACTGTCTACCCGCTGGTGATGTTCCTGCGGATCATCTCGCCACAGCTGCTGGCTATCATCCTCTGGGCGGGAGTCTAGGGTTAATCCTGATGGGAGCATGCCTTGTCATGCTCTCGTCATTATTCTGTAATTTATTGATAGTTTTGGTTTTTACCATTCTCGCAACCTCGTTTTACACACTTCTGTCTGGCTGAACAGTTCAGCCTCAAATCGGTCTATCCTTTCGAATTTTCGAGCTGGTTATTTTTCCCCTCAGTCTGCAAAGTAGGCTGTGGCTTATTGCATTCAAATCAGGATTCAGGAGAGAACATGATCACCAATGCCGTTACCTTGGAACAGGGCGTAACCGTAACCCAACTTAAAGGACAAATTTATCTGGTTGCCGCTGATGGCAGCCGGAAGCTGTTGGCTGAAGGTGATGTGCTGCCTAAAGGGGCGGTGATCGTGTCGCCGGATGGCGCCAGTTTCATGGGCGGCGGACAGTCGTTCAATGTGCAACCAGCCAGCGAGCAGAGTGAGCCTGCCGAAGAGGGGGATGCTCCCCAGCTGGCGCAAAATGATGCAGCTGGCACTCCTGATGATATCAATGCCCTGCAACAGGCGATCTTGGGTGGCGCTGACCCGACCCAGGCCTTTGAAGCCTCTGCCGCAGGCGGTGCACCTGCTGCTGGCGGTGGCGGTATCGGTGGTGTTGCCGGCTCCAGTGGTAACGGCGGTTTTGTCACCATCGATCGTACCGGTGATGCAACCATTGCCGAAGCCACTTTCGATACCACCTACAACGCCAATGGTGAGCCGCCCCTGGGTGCTGCTGGCGAAGATGAAGTATTTAACCTTACGCCCCCCACCATTTCCGTAGTTGCACCAGATAACACCAATGACACCACTCCGACCCTGACCGGAACCACGGATGCTCCCCTTGGCAGCATCGTCACCCTGCTGGTTACCGATGCAAACGGTAATCAACAAACCCTGACCGCTATCGTCACACCCGCTGGTACTTTCACTGTGGATGTGGTTACCCCCTTGGCCGAAGGCTCTTATACCGTCACAGCCACCGTGACCGATCCTGCGGGGAATACCGGCAGTGCGACTGATTCGGGGAGCGTGGATGTAACCGCTCCAGCGATCACCGTTGATGCGCCTGACAATACCAATGACACCACCCCGACTATTACTGGTACTACCAATGCGGCCACAGGCAGCACAGTCACCCTAGTGGTGACCGATGCCAATGGCACTCAGCAAACTTTGACTGCCACGGTGCAACCCGGTGGCAGCTACAGCGTGGATGTGACCACTCCGCTGGCTGAAGGCAGCTATCAGGTGACGGCTAGCGTAACCGACCCAGCGGGTAACACAGCTAATGCTACTGACCAAGGTAGTGTTGACCCAACAGCCATCGAATCGGTCGGCCCGGCCACGGGTACCGGTGATGTGACCGCCCCCGAAGGCGAGGACCTGATGTTTACTGTCAAGCTGACCAATGCGTCGAGCAGCGCCACCAGCTTTGCCTTTGGCAGTGCCGATGGCAGCGCACAAGCGGGCAAGGACTACGGCAGCGCGGTGTTCAGCAACGGCGTGACCTACAACGCCAGCACCGGTCAGATCAGCGTGCCGGCCGGGGTGACCAGCTTCACCGTCAGCTTCCCGACCAGCGATGACACCATTGACGAAGCGAACGAGACCATGACCGTGACCGTGGGCGGCAAAACCGCCACCGGCACCATCGTGGACAACGACGACGCCCCGACCATCGAATCGGTCGGCCCGGCCACGGGTACCGGTGATGTTACCGCCCCCGAAGGCGAGGACCTGGTGTTCACTGTCAAGCTGACCAATGCGTCGAGCAGCGCCACCAGCTTTGCCTTTGGCAGTGCCGATGGCAGCGCGCAAGCGGGCAAGGACTACGGCAGCGCGGTGTTCAGCAACGGCGTGACCTACAACGCCAGCACCGGCCAGATCAGCGTGCCGGCCGGGGTGACCAGCTTCACCGTCAGCTTCCCGACCAGCGATGACACCATTGACGAAGCGAACGAGACCATGACCGTGAC
>NZ_JBFODS010000015.1:0-10207 GCF_040908445.1 Aeromonas sp. R10-2
GGTTCTTCGCGGGATCTTGGGGAAGTGGAAGTTGACAGACAGGGTGCTGGTAAACTGGCTGTCTCCAAACACACCACCACCATCACCCTGCTGTCGCCGTGCATCATATTGATATTGCCTCCTTCTGGCCAGGTTATACCGTCATCGCCCAAGCGCTTTCTGCCAACCATCACACCCTGTTTACCCTTGAGCCTCGCGCCGACCTGTTGCCCCGTTGTCGCCGATGCCTGCAACCCACGCCATTGATCCACGACCAACGTATCCGCCGGGTGCGTGAGCGAGACCTATTTGACCGACAAGTCTGGTTACAACTGCCTGTTCGCCGCGTCGACTGTCTGCGCTGTGGTCGCGTCAGTGAACATATCGACTGGCTCCCCTCTGGCTCCCGCCTCACCCGGCGCATGCAGTGCTGGATTGAAGCGCTCGTTCAGTACCTCCCCATCCGCCATGTCAGCCAGCTCACCGGGGTCGGTTGGCACACCATCAAGGAGATCGACAAGCGCCGTTTGCAGACCAGTGTGGGCACCATCGAACTTGGGGAGGTGCGGCGGCTGGTGATGGATGAGTTTGCCCTGCACAAGGGACACCGCTATGCCACCGTGATCATGGATGCCGAGCGAATCCGCGTCCTGTGGGTGGGGCACGGCAACAGCCGGGCCGCTATCCGTCCCTTCTTCGAGCAGCTCGGCGAGCGATGCCAGCAGATTGAAGCGGTGGCGATGGACATGAACACGGCGTTCGACCTGGAGGTGAAGCAACACTGCCCGCAGGCGGAGGTGGTCTACGACCTGTTCCACGTGGTGGCTCGCTATGGCCGAGAGGTGGTGGACCGGGTGCGAGTGGAGCAGGCGAATGCACTGAAAAGCGATAAACCGGCGCGAAAAGTGGTCAAAAGTGCGCGTTGGTTGCTGCTACGTAATCGGGCGAAGTTGAGTGAAAAACAGGATGTGAAGTTGCAGGAGCTGTTGGCGGCGAATCAACCGCTGGCGATGGTGTACGTGCTGAAAGAGGGGTTGAAGGGCATCTGGTATGCGCCGAGCGTGTGGGAAGGATGGCGACGATGGCGGAGCTGGATGCGGCAGGTGAAGGAAAGCGGGCTAGCGCCGCTGCAACGATTTGGTCGAAATTTATCGAAATATATGCGGGGGATCCTGGCGAGTGCAAACTACCCGATGCACACGAGTGTGCTGGAAGGGGTGAACAACAAGATCAAAGTGATAAAGCGCATGGCATATGGATTTAGGGACTCAGAATACTTTTTTCTGAAAATCAAGGCGGCCTTCCCCGGAAAGCCGCGATGAACCAGTTTTTTGGCATCCACAAAGACCGCATGACCGCCGGTGGGGGTCTGGATGGGGATGCCCGCCTCGGCCAACCGCTCGCCGAGATAGGCCACCTGACTGATGCGATAGGTGAGATACTCCTCATCCATCCCCTCACGCAGACCGATGGCAAGCGCCGCCATGTCCCGCCCCGCAAGCCCGCCATAGGTGACGAATCCCTCCATCGCTACGCAGCGCACCTGCACCGCGCGGAACAGGTCGAGATCTTCCTTGAAGCAGCAAAGCCCGCCGATATTGACCAGCCCGTCCTTTTTGGCCGACATGGTGAAGATGTCCCCCAGTGCGAACATCTGGCGCACTATCTCCTTGATGCTGTGCTTGGCATAGGCCGGATCCCGCTCCTTGATAAACCAGGCGTTCTCGGCAAAGCGGGCGGCGTCGATCACCACCGGAATATGGTGGCGACGGGCCAGTTCGGAAACCGCCTCCATATTGGCCATGGAGACCGGCTGGCCACCGGCGCTGTTGCAGGTTACCGTGATGATGATGCCGGCCACGTTGTCGGCCCCCAGGGTTTCGATGATGTCGGTCAGGCGAGGAAGATCAAAATCCCCCTTCCAGGCGTAGGGGGCCGTGGTGTCGAGGGCCTTCGGGGTGAGCAGGTTGATGGCCCGCGCGCCAGCCAACTCCACGTGGGCCTTGGTGGTGTCGAAGTGGTAGTTGGAGATAAAGACCGGCGCCTTGCCCTGGCAGCGCTTGACCAGCTCGGGGAAGAGGATCTGCTCGGCCCCGCGCCCCTGGTGGGTGGGCATCACATGCTGATAGCCAAAGATCTCGCGTACCGTGCGCTCCAGCTCGACGAAGTTACGGCTGCCCGCATAGGCCTCATCCCCCATCATGATGCCGGCCCACTGGCGATCGGACATGGCACCGGTACCGCTGTCGGTCAGCAGATCGATATAGACATCCTCGGCCAGCAGCAGGAAGGGGTTCCAGCCAGCGGCCTCGAGGGCAGCACGACGCTCGGCGCCAGTGGTCTGTTTGATGGGCTCGACCATCTTGATACGAAACGGCTCGGGTATACGACGCATATAAGACTCCTCACCGGCACAAGGCCAGTGTGTTTGAAATTGGGATTGGCAAAAAGGCAGGTGCGATCAGGGTCGTCCGGCTGACAAATTCAAACGCCGGGTGCCGCCAATCAGCGGTGAGGAAAGTCGAAGGTGAGAATGGGATCCCGGGTATACCAGTGGGCGAGCAGACAAGCTGCCCGGGGCGTAGTTGTCATGATTGGCATCACTCCCCTCCATATCGGTTGTAGACAGTCGATGGCCAACAAGATCCGTTGATGGATGCTGCCAACAGGCAGCCTCGCCACGTTAACGGCTGGTTAATTGGCAAACAAGGAGTGCACTGACGGGCTGTGCGCCCGCTCACAAAGTAGGCATCTGCGCGGTAAACTGGCAGTGAGGTTGATCCGCCCGCGCCCCCTGTTCGTTATTCTCCCTAACCACACGCCACATTACCCATCAGTCAGGGCCGGAAGCCATCATGTATCGCAAACCCCATCTGCCCGAGAAGATCTGCCCCGTCTGCCTGCGCCCCTTCAGCTGGCGGCGCAAGTGGGCGCGCAGCTGGGAGGAGATTCGCTACTGCAGCGAGCGCTGTCGCCACGCTCGTCACAGCAGACAGCAACCTGAGGGGGAGCGAGTGTGATGGAGCTGCGTCTTGTTCTTGGCGATCAGCTGAACGCCGGTCACAGCTGGTTTCGCACCCCGGATCCGGCAATCTGTTATCTGATGGCGGAGCTGCGTCAGGAGACCGACTACTGCCACCACCATCGTCAGAAGGTGTTGGCCTTCTTTGCCGCCATGCGCGCCTTCGCGGCGGCACTCAGGAAAGCAGGCCACCGCGTCTGTTACCTGACTCTCGATGAGAGCGCCCACTGGCCCGACTTGCCCGGCTTGCTGGCAGCTCAGCTCGAAGCACATCAGGCCAGTAGCTTTGCCTGGCAGAGCCCGGACGAGTGGCGCCTCGCCAGCCAGTTGAAAAGCTGGGCTGCGGGCCTTGCCATCCCTGCCACCGAGGTGGAGAGCGAGCATTTTCTCACCCCCCGCGATGGCTGGCAGCACTACCCCCACAGCCGGATGGAGTTCTTCTACCGCGCCTTGCGAAAGCAATACCAAGTGCTGCTCGATGAGCGCGGCCAACCCCTTGGCGGGCGCTGGAACTTCGATGACGAGAACCGCGCCAAGCTGCCGGAGCGTCAGCCGATCCCGGAACCCCTCACCTTTGCCAACGAGGTGAGCGAGATTGATGCCATGCTGACCCGTCACGGGGTCAGTACCATCGGCGAGGCAGATGCCAGCAGGCTGCCGTGGCCCATCACAAGGCGCCAGAGTCGCGAGCTGCTGGCCCATTTTCTGGCCCACTGCCTGCCCCACTTTGGCCGCTATCAGGATGCCCTGAGCGAGCGGGGCTGGAGCCTGTTTCACAGCCGCCTGTCGTTTTCCCTCAACAGCAAGATGCTTCATCCGCTTGAGGTGATCCGCGCCGCCGAATCCCACTGGCAGGCCAATCAGGCCACCATCACGTTGGCGCAGGTCGAGGGGTTTATTCGCCAGATCCTCGGCTGGCGCGAGTTTGTCCGTGCCCTCTACTGGGAGAAGATGCCCGACTATCAGCAGACCAATTTTCTCGGTGCCAACCGGCCGCTGCCCGGCTTTTTCTGGAGCGGTGAAACAGACATGGCCTGCGTGCGCCACGCCATCAACCAATCCCTTGAGCACGGTTACGCCCACCATATCCAGCGGCTGATGGTGACCGGCAACTTTGCCCTGCTGGCGGGGATTGACCCCGATGAGGTGGATGCCTGGTATCTCGGTATCTATGTGGATGCCATCGAATGGGTGGAGCTGCCCAACACCCGCGGCATGAGCCAGTTTGCCGATGGCGGCCTGATGGGCAGCAAGCCCTACGCCAGCAGCGGCGCCTATCTCGAGCGGATGGGCCACTACTGCAAGGGGTGCCACTATCAGGTCAAAGCCCGCCACGGCGACGGGAGCTGCCCCTTCAACAGCCTCTACTGGCACTTTCTCTGGCGCAATCGGGACAAACTGGGCGGCAATCCCCGCCTCGCCCTCCCCTATGCCAACTGGGATGGCCAAGCTGCCGAACAACAGCAGGCTATTCTAGCAACGGCGGAGCACTACCTAATCCAGCTGGAGCAGTTGTAAGCGGGCCATGTTCCCTGACAGATGCCCCTGACAACAGCGCAGCGATTTACGCTGGCAATCAGGCTCACCATCGCACCAAACACCAGCTTGTGACTGGCAAGCAGACGGAGATCCCAATCCTGCGTAGAGCGGTTGAATATCCTGTGGCGGCTGATTATGGTGGTGGCCACATCAGGAGATCAGTCAAGGAAAGACGATATGGAGATAGTGGTTCTCGGTGGCGGCGTAATTGGGGTAACCAGCGCCTGGTATCTGGCCAAAGCGGGTCACAAAGTAACCCTGCTGGAGCGACAAGGTGGCGTCGCCCTTGAAACCAGCCATGCCAACGCCGGGCAGATATCCCCGGGTTATGCGGCCCCCTGGGCGGCCCCCGGCATTCCCCTCAAGGCGGCAAAATGGATGTTGCAAAAGCATGCCCCCTTCACCGTGCGCCCCACCGCCGACCCCTTCCAGCTTCGCTGGATGCTCAGAATGCTCGCCAACTGCACCCCGACCGCCTACGCCACCAACAAGGGGCGCATGGTGCGTCTGGCCGAATACAGCCGCGACTGCATGAAGCGGCTGCGTGACGAGCTCAACATCGATTACGAAGGGCGCCAGCTCGGCACCCTGCAGCTGTTTCGCAGCCAATCCCAGCTCGATGCCAGCCAGCGCGATATCGAGGTGCTGGAGGAATACGGCGTCCCCTACCAGTCGCTGGATGCCAGCGGCTGCGAAGTGGTAGAGCCTGCGCTGGCGCGGGTGCGCGGCAAAATCGTCGGCGGCCTGCGTCTGCCCGGCGACGAGACCGGCGACTGCTTCCGCTTCACCAAGGCCCTTGCCCTTGAAGCCGAGAAGCTCGGGGTCAAGTTCGTCTTCAACTGCGACATCGACGAGATTGAGCAAGCCCGCGGCCGCGCCGTGGCGGTGCGGGCGGGCGAGCAGCGCTATCGCGCCGATGCTATCGTCTGCGCGCTCGGCAGTTATGCCACCGGCTTTTTACGGCCGCTGCTGCGCCCGCTCGGGCTGGAGCTGCCTGTCTATCCGGTCAAGGGCTACTCCCTCACCCTGCCGATGATCAATGCCGAGGCCGCGCCGCGCAGTACCGTGCTCGACGAGACCTACAAGGTGGCCATCACCCGTTTTGACGAGCGGATCCGGGTCGGCGGCATGGCGGAGCTGTCGGGCTACAACCTCGCCCTCAACCCCAGACGCCACGACACCCTGGCGATGGTGGTCGGCGATCTCTTTCCCGAGGGGGGCGATATCAGCCAAGCCGAGTTCTGGACCGGCCTGCGCCCCATGACGCCGGACGGTACCCCGCTGGTGGGGCCGAGCCCCATTCCCGGTCTCTGGCTCAATACCGGCCACGGCACCCTGGGCTGGACCATGGCGGCCGGTTCGGGTCAGCTGTTGTGCGATCTCATCAGCGGCAGCGAACCCGCCATCAGCGATGAGGGGCTCACCCTGGCCCGTTACGGCTAAGCGCCTAAGCTGTCGGGCTGTTTCACTCGCCAACTACGCCCTCAGACAACAGCAGAGGACGTCCTCAACCGCTTTATTGACAGGCCACCGCCATAAACGGTGGCCTTTTCGTCTGATGTTGACCTTCTCCCTCCCCGTCTGCCTGAGCGGTAGTCTGGCTGCCGGTTAATGCAGCAAACGGCACAGAATATTGCGCAATTCGACTTGCGCAAGCCGTCACAATCCGTAATGTGGATAGACGCATTTTTCGCAGCGCATATTTTTTAAATGGCCTGTAAACCGCTTGTAAACAGGCGTCGCCAGACAAGGGGTTACGGGTGTCACCACGAGTTTCTTTAGCAGCAATCCAGGGTAGGACAATATGAAAAAAGTAGGTTTGGTCGGTTGGCGTGGCATGGTGGGATCGGTTCTGATGAGCCGGATGCAGGAAGAGCAGGATTTCGCCCATATTCAACCCACATTCTTCACCACCTCCCAGGCCGGTGAGGCCGCACCCAACTTCGGCGTCGATGCCGGTACTCTGCAGGACGCCTTCGATATCGAGGCGCTGGCCAAGCAGGATATCATCATCACCGCGCAAGGCGGCGACTACACCAAGGATGTCTATCCGCGCCTGAAAGCCGCTGGCTGGCAGGGTTACTGGATTGACGCCGCCTCCTCCCTGCGGATGGAGAAAGATGCCGTCATCATTCTGGATCCGGTCAACGGCGACGTCATCGAGCAGGCCCTGAATGATGGCATCAAGACCTTCGTCGGCGGCAACTGCACCGTCAGCCTGATGCTGCTGGCCCTCGGTGGCCTGTTCAAGGCCGACCTGGTGGAGTGGGTCAGTGTCGCCACTTATCAGGCTGCCTCCGGTGGCGGTGCCCGCCATATGCGCGAGCTGGTTACCCAGATGGGGATGCTGCGGGATGAAGTAGCGGTCGAGCTGGCCGATCCTGCCTCCGCCATTCTCGACATCGAGCGCAAGATCACCGAGAAGACCCGCTCCGGCACCCTGCCGGTAGACAATTTCGGCGTGCCGCTGGCCGGTGGCCTTATCCCCTGGATCGACACCAAGCTCGACAACGGCCAGAGCCGTGAAGAGTGGAAGGGTCAGGCCGAAACCAACAAGATTTTGGGTATCGAGAATGCTGTCATTCCGGTGGATGGTCTCTGTGTGCGGATCGGCGCCCTGCGCTGCCACAGCCAAGCCTTCACCATCAAGCTGAAAAAGGATGTGCCGCTGGCGGAGATCGAAGCCCTGCTGGCTGCCCACAACGACTGGGTAAAAGTGATCCCCAATGATCGCGATATCACAGCCCGCGAGCTGACTCCGGCGGCCGTTACCGGCACCCTCAGCATTCCGGTGGGTCGTCTGCGCAAACTCAATATGGGCCCTGAGTATCTGGCCGCCTTTACCGTAGGTGATCAGCTGCTGTGGGGCGCCGCCGAGCCGCTGCGCCGCATGCTGCGTATCCTGCTGGCGCGCTAATCCGCCACAGACGCAGATACAACAAGGGCGGGGAGTCACACTCCCCGCCCTTTTTCATTGCCTGTTTTCGTGACCCGTTTAGCGGGTTTGCAGCCTTGCGCTCACGCTTGCCGTTACTTGAGCAGGATTCGCTGACAGCCGCTGTAGATCTCGGCCCGCCCGGGGCGGCAAAAGCCCACCAGCGTCAGCCCGGTCTGCTCGGCCCGCTCGACCGCAAGCTCGGTGGCTGCGGAGATGGCGAGCAAGATCTCCACTCCGGCGCTGGCGCACTTTTGCACCATCTCGAAGCTGGCGCGGCTGGTCACCAGAATGGCGCCGTCACGGCGACCCGTGCGGCACAGATGGCCCACCAGCTTGTCCAGCGCAATATGGCGCCCCACATCCTCACGGATGGCGAGAATATTGCCCTCACCATCCAGATGCACCGCCGCATGGGTGGCGCCGGTGCGCTGGCCCAATAGCTGGAGCGGGCGCAGCGCGGTCAATACCTTGTCGATATGGCCCACCGCCAGACGCTGACTATCGGGCAAGCTTGGCTGGGTGCGGATCACCTGCTCCAGACTCTCGCTGCCACAGATGCCGCAACCGGTACGGCCCGCCAGCGTGCGCCGCTTCTCTTTAAGGCGATGAACGCAGCGATTGGCCAGGGTGATGTGCAGCTCAATGCCCTGACAGCCGTCAATCTGCTCGATGTCGTGGATATCGAGCAGGCTGTCGATGATCCCCTCGGATAGCGAAAAGCCGATGGCGAAATCCTCCAGATCGGAGGCCGAACACATCATCACACTGTGGGCGATGCCGTTGTAGACCAGCGCCACCGGCGTCTCGGAGGGGAGCGCCATTTCGCTGTCGCAGGTCAGTGTATCGGCGCGGTAGTGCACCACCTCGCGGTGGATAGCGCAGCGGGCCAGTTCGTTCTGCGCCTCCAGCTCAAGTAGCTCTCTCATGGTGCGACCCCGTCAATGATCTCGGGATCTCTGGCCGAGATGCCGAGCCGCTTCATTTTTGAGAGCAAGGTGGTGCGCTTCATGCCAAGGCGGTTGGCCGCCCCCCGCTCGCCAGCGACGATGCCGTTGCAGTCACGCAGGGCAGCGATGATCGCCTCGCGCTCATCGGTCGGCCCCTCCTCGGCAAAGAGCGGCGTGGCGGGCTCGTCATACACCAGGGTCTCAATCTTGTGATAACCCTTGAGGGGCATCAGCTCATCGGGCGAGAGGTTGAGCACATGGCCGCGGGTCATTACCACGGCGCGCTCGATAACGTTCTCCAGCTCGCGGATATTGCCGTACCAGGGGAGTGACACCAGCATCTTCATCGCATCGGCGGGGATCGAGGTGATGGTGCGACGCATCCGCTTGGCGATCTTCTTGATAAAGAAATTGACCAAGAGCGGAATATCCTCGCGCCGCTCGCGCAGGGGCGGCAGCTTGATGGGAAAGACATTGAGACGGTAGTAGAGATCGCTTCTGAAACGCTTGTTCTTGACCATGGAGAGCAGATCGCAGTTGGTGGCGGCCACCAGCCTTACATCCACTGCTATGGGGTTGCTGTTGCCCACCCGCTCCAGCTCGTGCTCCTGCAATACCCGCAACAGTTTGGGCTGCAAGTCCAGCGGCATATCCCCCACTTCATCGAGGAACAGGGTGCCCTTGTGGGCCCGCTCAAAGCGGCCGATCCGCTGGGTCAGGGCGCCGGTAAAGGCCCCCTTCTCGTGGCCAAACAGATCGCTCTCGATAAGGCCGGTGGGGATGGCGGCGCAGTTCACCTTCACCATCTCGTGGTCGTGGCGGGCACTCAGGGCGTGAATGGCCTGGGCGATCAGCTCCTTGCCGGTGCCGGTCTCGCCAAGGATCAGCACGGTACTGTCGCTCTCGGCCACCAGCCGCACCTTCTCCAGCACGCTCTCCATCACCGCGCTCTGGTAGATGATGTGGGGGAACTCCCCCTGCATCTGCGGTTCGTTGATGCGAATGGTCTTCTCTTTGGCACCGTTGGTGTTGGAGATCTCCTGCTGCGCCTGCACGTTATTCATGGCTATGGCGGTGCGCGCCGCCACCTGCTCCAGCAAGGAGATATCGATATCGGCAAAGAAGTCGGCGTTGGGGTGCGAGAGGATCAACACCCCCAGCAGGTTGCCCCGATAGCGCAGCGGCAAAATGCAGGAGCTGTCTGAGGTGTCCTGACAAGATCGGACAGTCCCGGATCAAGCAGCCTGAGCAGTTCTCCAATACCTCTTGTTAAACTCCGCCGGGCTGACATTGCCAAGTCGTGAATGCCGACGCTGGCGGTTGTAAAAAATCTCTATGTATTCCTGAATCGCTGCCTTGGCCTCCGCTCTCGTCTCGAATCTATGGTGGTGAACCAGTTCATTTTTAAGAGACCCCCAGAAGCTTTCTATCGGGGCATTGTCGAAGCAGTTCCCCTTGCGTGACATGGAGGTCTGCATGCCAAATTGTACCTGGAGAGCCCGGTAAGCCTTGGCACAGTACTGACTGCCCCGGTCTGTGTGATGAATAAGCCCAACGGGTGGCCTCTTCTGCTGCACAGCCCGAAACAGCGCCTGACTGACCAACCCGGTGGTCATTCGCTCTCCCATCGCATAACCCACTATCTCACAGGTAAACACATCCTTGAGACCAGCCAGATAAAGCCAGCCTTCGTCGGTGGCAATATAGGTGATATCACCGGTCCAGACTTCGTTGGGCTTCGTCGGCGCAAAGACCTGACCAAGGAGATTCTCCGCCACGGGC